>JAXJJE010000086.1:0-11274 GCA_036298405.1 Acutalibacteraceae bacterium | reverse complement strand
GCGAGCTTTCAAGAATGACACAGTTTAAGGATAAATCTGTAAAGCACGCAGACAACATTAACGCTGGCTTGTTTACATACCCAGCACTTATGGCAGCAGATATTCTGCTTTATCAGGCAGACCTTGTACCAGTTGGTGCAGACCAAAAGCAACACCTTGAGCTTACACGAAATATCGCCGAGCGTTTTAACGGTATTTATGGCAATACATTTAAAGTACCAGAGGGTTATATACCAAAGGTTGGTGCAAGAGTAATGTCACTACAGGATCCTACAAAGAAGATGAGCAAATCAGACGAAAATGTAAACTCCTATGTAGCAGTGCTTGATAAGCCGGAGGTTATTATGAAGAAGTTTAAGCGTGCTGTAACCGATAGTGAGGCTTGTGTTCGTTTTGGTGAGGGTAAAGAGGGTATTAACAACCTTATGGGTATTTACTCATCTGTTACAGGCAAAACAAACGAAGAGATAGAAAAAGAGTTTGAGGGCAGAGGCTACGGTGACTTTAAGACAGCAGTTGGTGAAGCTGTTGTAGAGGAGCTAAGACCAATTCAAGACGAATTTAACAGATTAATTAAAGATAAGGCTTATCTGAAGGAATGCTACGATAAGTCTGCAGATATAGCAAGAAGGATTTCTCAAAGAACAGTTGATAAGGCTATGAAGAAAATTGGCTTTGTTCTAAAGTAATCTAATAATATTTATGGTTATTTAAAAGGCAACGCTAAGTTACACACTGCGTTGCCTTTTGTGTATTAGAGTGTATGGATAAATAATTATAAAGATAAGGAAGAGCTTTTATGCTAGAAAAAGCAAAAAATATTGTTGCAGATATAAAAGCAGATGTAGAACGAAAAAAGAAGAAAAGGAACAATTAAAAAAAGAACAGCAGATTAATGAGCGATTAGAGCAAGAGAGAATAGTTTTGAAAGCTCGACAAGAGACAGAACGACTTGCAGCTGAAGAAGCAAAAATCCAAGCTGAAAAAGACTCTCTTATGAATTTGTCAGAAAAAGAATTGTTGGTTGAAGCTGTTATGGCTCTTCGTGGTTTTTACTCTCGTGTAGAAGAACTAGAAGAAGCTTATGATGATTTAAATGATACGATTTCTGTCTTGAAGAAAGAAATTAGCTCTGTGAAGACTGCAGAGATTCGTAAGGATTTGGAAATGGCTTCTAGTAGGTTGCAAAAACTATAATTAGCTTTTTAGTTGTTGATTTTCGATAGATATTTTATAATGTGAGGCATTTGGTTATAGATTGATTTTTGAATAGAGAAACAAGAGGTGTAAACGATGATAAAAGGTATAATTTTTGATATGGACGGTTTAATTATAGATACCGAAAAATGGCTGCAGAAATATTATGTAAAAGCAGCGTGTGAGCTTGGCTATGATATGAAGCCGGAGTATGTACTACAAATTCGTAGCCTGCCAGCTGAATATGCAATACCATTGTTAAAAAATCTAGTAGGTGATAATTACGACTATTATGCTGTAAAAGAGCTTAGAAAAAAATATATGAGCGAGCATATAGAAAAGTATGGAATAGAAAAGAAAAAGGGCATAGATGAGCTGCTAGAATTTATAAAGGAAAAGGGCTTAAAATGTGCAGTTGCCACAGCAACACCACCAGACAGAACAAAGGAGTATTTAACAAAGCTTAATATATACCATTACTTTGATAAGGTGGTGTCTGCCTCTATGGTAGCACACGGCAAGCCACAGCCAGATATTTATTTAGAGGCAGCAAAAAGATTAGAGCTATCACCTGAAAGCTGTATAGCACTAGAGGACTCTCCGAATGGTGTTTTATCTGCATATCGTGCAGGCTGTGTGGCTGTAATGGTGCCAGACCTTACTCAGCCAGATGAAGAAACAGCAAAAATTATTTATGACAAGGCTGATGATTTGTCACAGGTGATAGGTATTATTAAAAAGCTTAATAATTGGGGTGAATAGCAATGAAGCTTATGCATTTGTCGGATTTGCATATTGGCAAGATAGTAAACGAAGTAAATATGCTTGATGACCAAAGGTACATACTAAAGCAAATTCTTGATATTGTAGATACAGAAAAGCCTACAGCTGTGCTTATAGCAGGCGATGTTTACGATAAATCTGTACCCTCTGCCGAGGCTGTTGAGGTTTATGATGAATTTATCACAGCACTAGCAAAGAAAAACACACAGGTACATATAATTAGTGGCAATCACGATTCACCCGAGCGTTTAGGCTGTTGTAGCAGACTTATTTCTGCGAATAAGGTGTATGTAGACGGTGTGTTCAGTGGTAAGGCTGTAAAATACACATTAAGCGATAACAGCGAAAGTGTAGATATATATACATTACCATTTATAAAGCCAGCAAATGTAAGAGCCTTTTATAAGGATACCGAAATCAATAGCTACACAGACGCAGTAAAGCTTGTGCTTGATAATTCAGACATCAACAAGGATAATCTTAATATACTGGTTGCACATCAGTTTGTAACAAATGGTACAGATATGGAGCGTTCAGATTCAGAAACAGCCTTTGTTGGTGGTATTGATAATGTAAGTGCAGATATTTTTGACAGCTTTAATTATGTAGCACTTGGCCATCTTCACGCAAAGCAAAGTATAGACGGCAGAATAGTATATTGTGGCTCACCTCTTAAATATTCCAAATCTGAATGTAAACACAATAAAATTGTTGTTATGCTTGAAATTACCAATAAAGAGATAACTAAAAAAGAAATACAACTTACTCCTTTAAGAGATATGCGTGTGGTTAAGGGTGAGCTTAAAGAGCTTACTGAAGCTCCTGTTGGCAATACAGATGACTATATTTTTGCCGAGCTAACAGACGAAATTGAACCTATTGACGCTATTGGTTACCTAAGAAGTGTGTACCCGAATATAATGGGTATGAGCTATAACAACAAACGCACAGCAATGTCAGAAAGTGCCTTACAGCTAAAATCAATGGGTAACAAAAACAGCCTGGAGCTTTTTGAGGATTTCTATATGCAACAAAACGCAACTGCTTTAAGTGATACTCAAAGAGAGATAGTGTATAACCTTTTAAAGGAATTGGAGGGTAACAGCTAATGAAGCCTACAACACTTATAATAAGTGCCTTTGGCCCTTATGCAAACAAAGTAGAAATAGATTTTTCTAAGCTTGGTGACAAAGGATTGTTTTTGATAACAGGTAATACAGGTGCAGGTAAAACAACTATTTTTGACGCTATCTGCTTTGCCTTATATGGCAGAGCAAGTGGAGCAAACCGTACTGGCGATATGCTAAGAAGTCAATTTGCACCACCAGATGTAGCAACCTTTGTAAAGCTTACATTCACTCACACAAATAAGCAGTACACAATAACACGAAACCCAGAGTACAGCCGACCTAAAAAGCGTGGTACAGGCACAACCACACAGCCAGCTGATGCGTCAATGGAATTACCAAACGGTAAGGCTATAACTGGTATGAACGAGGTAAGTGATTATATTAAGGGTCTTTTAGGTCTTGATTACAACCAGTTTAAGCAGATTGCAATGATTGCACAGGGTGATTTTTTAAAGCTGTTGCTTGCAAGCAGTGAAGAACGAGGCTCTATATTCCGTAAAATATTTAACACAGCTATATATCAAAATCTGCAAGAAAAGCTAAGGCTTATGACAAGGCAGAAGAACGAAGAGAGAAACCAGACACTTACATTACTGAATAAAAATGTAAGCGATATTACAGTAGACGATGAAAGCCTTGAACAGTGGAGCTCTATAAAAGAAAATCACGAATATAAAGCTGATGAGGTTATGGAGTTTTTAACAAGGCTTATTGCATTGCAGAAAGAAAAGCTTTCACAGCTGGATAAACAGAAAATAGAATTACAAAATCAAAAGCTAGAAGCACAAAAAAAGCTTGAGCTTGCCAAAAAGAATAATCAAAGCTTAGACGAGTATAAAGCAGTAAAGGCAGAGCTTAACAGACTTGAAGGTTTAAAGGCAGAAAAGCAAGCCGAAGCAGAAAGGGTAGCCTTTGCAAAGCTTATGCAAAAAAGACTTGTGCCAGAGTTTAACGAGTACGATAAGCTAAAGGCAGAATTTACACTGATAGATACACAGCTTAAATCCAAAAAACAAACAATAGAGGTGTGTAATCAACAGTATACAGAGGCACAGAAAAATGTAAGCCAAGCAGAATTACAGCTACCAGAGAAAGAAAAATGTAGGGTAGAGGCTGTAAAGCTTGCTCAACAGGAAGAAAGCTACGATAAGCTTGATTTACTTAACACCGAAATAAATAAGCTAACATTAGATATTTCAAAGCTAAAAGTAAATATAAACGAGCTTAACACAAATCAAGAAAAGTATACCAAAAAGCTTACAGCTACAGCAAAGTATATTGAAGAAAACGCAAACGCACCTGCTGTGCTTGAACAAACTAAAGCAGAGCTTGCAGAGAATACAAAAAGAAAAACAGACATAAAGCGTCTTGAAATACTTGTAAAAGATAAGTCTGAAAATCGTAAAAAGTGGGTAAAGCTGTCAGAAAAGCTACAAAAGCAAGATTCGCTTTGTACAGCTGTAGCAAAAAAATACGAAGAATCAGAAAGTAAGTTTTATATGGCACAGGCTGGTATGCTTGCTCAAAAGCTTGAGGATGGAAAAAGATGCCCAGTATGTGGCTCTATTGTACATCCATTCCCTGCAAAGCAAGAGGAAAATGTTCTTACAAAGGCAGAGCTAGACGAGCTAAAAGCTGAGCTAGAGCAAAATCGTACCGAGCGTACAAATCTTAGTACCAGTATAGAGGCTTTAAACAGCGAGGTTAATATATTAAACAGCAATATAAACGATTATTGCCAACAGCTGAATATTGATGTTAATTTGTTGCAGGATTTAGCTGAAATAATTTTACAATGTAACGCTAACGAAAAACAGCTTAACGAAAAAATAACGGAGCTTGAAAACACACTTGTTTTGCTTGATAAAGCTAAGCAACAGCATAAAATAGCAGAAAAAGCTCTTAGCGAGGTTGTGGTACAGCTACAGTCAAATAATGTAGAGCTAAGCAGGCTTGATGCTTCACTTGCAGAGAAGACAAAGCAATATTCACAGCTTAAAGCACAGCTACAATATTCTTCTAAAACAGAGCTTACACAAAAAATAAAGGAATTAAAAGCCGAGGCTGATAAAATAGAAAAAGAGGCTCAAACAGCAAAAGAGTCACTTGAAGCTGTAGTTAAAAAGCTGAATCTTTTACAGGGTGAAATTACACAGCTTACTGCAAGCCGTTTACAGGCACATAAAAAAGCTAAAAAGCAAAGTGATATAATTCAAATTATTTTTAATGAGCTTGGTATTGATTACAAAGAATACGAGCAAAGAAAAATGACAGATCAAGAAATTGTGAGAGCTGAAAATAATCTGGAACAATATAAAGAGTCATTAGCCAAGGTGCAAAGTAGTGCAGAGGTTTATCAAAAGCAACTAAAGGGTATTGAATATGTAGACCTTACACAGCTACAGCTTAGCTGTAATGATATAGATGAAAATTACACAGCTGTTGAAGCTAGCTTTGTTGCCAGCTACACAGCATATAAAAATAATCAAACAAATACAAGTGCTATCGAAAAGGCTTATAAAACTCTTGTTAAGCAGACAGAGGAATGTGCAATGCTAAAAAATCTGTCAGATACAGCAAATGGTAGTTTAATAGGCAAAGATAAAATAGCCTTTGAGCAGTATATTCAGGGTGCATATTTTCAGCAGATTATTGCACAGGCAAATGTACGATTATCTGCAATGACAGCCCAACGCTACGAGCTTGTGCACCGTACACAAAGCTCTAATGGTAGAAAGGCAGGATTAGAGCTTGATGTGCTTGACCACTACACCAACAGCCTGCGTAATGTAAAATCACTGTCAGGTGGAGAATCCTTTAAGGCTTCGCTTGCAATGGCATTAGGACTTTCTGATGTTATTCAACAGCAGGCAGGTGGTATACAAATTGATGCAATGTTTGTAGATGAGGGCTTTGGTTCGTTAGACGACGAATCGTTAAATACTGCAATAGCTGTATTAAATCAGCTAACACACGGAAACCGACTTGTAGGTATAATTTCTCACGTAAACGAGCTTAAATCTAGCATAGACCACAAAATAATAGTAAATTCATCACCATTTGGCAGTAGTGTAAACGTAGTGGTGTAATCTAATACTAAACAGCACCCATGGGCAGATTATAAAACTGCTTATGGGTGCTGTTTTGTTGAATTCAATTTTATACTAAACTTTGATAAAAGTAGACAAGAATTTGCTGTAAAAAATCTGCTTTTAAATTTAGTTTAGTATTATATAAGAATTTTACTCTTCCATTTGTCTGCCTAAAAAAGAAGAAGCACTTTGTGCAAGCTTTATGTCAGATTCAGATGGAATTGTTCTTTCGCTATTGCATAGAATAATCACACTGCCGGTAACATCACCCGAAGCTATAATAGGATATAGAAGAAGTGCAGTGGAGTCTATTCCCTCAACTGGCTGTAGTGGTTGCTTGCTTTCACCAGAGTTGTAGCTTTGACGACTCTCCATAAGCTCCTCTGTTGCGTTTGTGATTCTTCTTTCTAAAAATTCTCTTTTAGAAACTCCGGCAGCAGATACTATATGGTCACGGTCGCTTATTAGTGTTGGTAATCCACTTGTTTTGCTAAGCACCTCGGCATAAATGCTTGCAAAGCTACTTAACTCACCTACAGGTGAATATTTTTTAAAAATAACCTCACCCTCAGAGTCAGTGTAAATCTCAAGTGGGTCACCCTCACGAATACGCAATGTGCGTCTTATTTCCTTTGGTATTACAATTCTGCCCAAATCATCAATTCGTCTGACGATTCCTGTTGCTTTCATATATAAAAACTCCTTTAATTTCAAATCGTGATAGTAGTATTTGTAAATGCGACATATTTATACAGATAGAATTTACTTTTTTAGGTTGAGTGTGTTATAATGAAACAAAAAATGGTGATTTTATGAAAAGAATATTATTTATATTAACAGCTTTTTTGCTTGCTATAGGCTTATCAGCCTGTACCTATAATCCACCACAAGGCTATACCGAAGAGCATCATACATACGAAGAACTCGTTGAATTTGCAAAATCTATTGACCCTGATGCAAGCGTTTTGAATGAATTTACAGATACTACAATTGAGGCATGGGAACTTCAGTTTCGAGAATATCCCGCTGTTATAAATGGTGTTGAGTGTAATGTGTCCAGTGTTGGAACATTAGTATGTAATGATGGTTTTGCACAAGGAGCATTTTATCGTCAATATTTTATGATAGATACCGATTATGATTATTATGTATTGAAAGAAATTGTTTCAAAAGTAGAACCAGAGTGGAAATTGCCAGAAAATGATGTTGGAAGTGTATACACCTGGGATAATTCTATCAGTGTTTATATTGAAGCCGATAAAACTGAGCAGTTAACAAATGAAGAGTTCGAAGTTGTTTGGCAGAGTATAAGCAGTATTTATTCTTCCTACAGTAATCTGCCTATGAGAAAGACAATCCTTTTTTGTTTGCCAGCTCCTGAAAAAACAATTAATCGTGGAAAAGAGTGCGTGGCAAAAAACGCTTATTTATATATCAATAGCTTTTCAGAAAATGATAAAAATAAATATCTTGACCGATACAAAGAAGCGTGGAAATTGTTAGAGTCAGATTTACCTGTTTATGAATAATTTACAGTATTGTAGATTTTTACTTGTCGTAGTTGATAAGATAAAATATATTAAATTTTAAAAGAGGTGTTTAATATGGGCTGTTGGGGAATGGGTCTGACACAAAGTGATGAGTATTGCGAGGTTTATGACAGATTTATAAAGGAATACGACAAAGGTAAGCCTGTGGCTGATATTACAAAGAATATTTTAGAGGAATATCTTGAGATGTTTGATGAGGATGACGGTGTGTTGCACGATGTTTATTTTGCTTTAGGTAAAGCAGAATGGATGTGTGGAGGCATATCAGATGAAATTTTCAAGAGGATTACTCAGATTATCGAAAGTGGTGAAAATATAGCCTTTTTACTGGAGCTTGAAGCAACAGACCAGGACTTAAAGCAAAGAAAAAGGAATTTAAATAAATTTCTTACACAGATATCTACACCAAAAGAAAAAGCCAGAAAGCGAAAAATGCCAGAGGAGAAGTATGTTCCGGAGCCAATACCAGAAGGTTATCTACCCTTGCCTAAAATAAAAGCTGGTGATGTATTTGCCTATAAGCATAGTAACGGGTATACGGTTTTTGGTATAGCAAATCGTATAAAAGACTATATTCGTCCAGGAGTATATACTTATATGTGGTGTAAAACCTTTGAAAATGTTCCTACGCTAACTGAGTTGAAACAGGAAGCTATTTTTCCGTGTGGCTACTTTTTTGGCGATACATTCCCAAACAAAGAGGATTTAGTTTTTATAGACAATATGATAGAGCTTAAAAAGCTTGGCAGAGCATATGTGCCTAAATCAATCCATAAGGACTGGCCAACCTTACGATTAACTGGTAACACTGAAAAGCTTATTGAGGAATATCCATCAGATTTAGGTTTAACCATAGATGTAATATTTAAAAGAATTATAGTAAGGTAGCAAAGCTTTTGAAAAACGGTGATTTTATGCGAAACTACAAAACAACAAAAGAGCTGTACAGTGAGCTTTGTAAAAAGCCTGATTTACATTCTACACCTGAATTAGATGGTGAAATCTTGATTTGGAAATTATACAACAATGCATATATCAGGGTTTACTGTGATAGCTATGACACCTGTATAGAAATAATCAGCACTTCTCCACATTGTCCCTCAATGCATTGGCACCCTGATGAAGCTGATATGCTGAATGAGCTGTATGCTTTGGGTAAAAAAGGGAATGTTCTTGTTCTCAAACGCTTTTTAATGGGCACAGGTGCATTTTATATTGGTGAACCTGAAAAATACCGTTTTAATAAAAATAAAAAATGGTATTTTGGCAGGCTGTTTTACCTTGAGCAAAATCAGGGTAATATTAATAAATAATTTACTGGAATTTGATTGGCAATAACGCAAAGAAAGCAGAGTGTAATGGGCACTCTGCTTTCTTGTTTTTAATTTATTTCTACCGAGCTTCGATAAATAATTTGCATAAATTCATTGCTTTTTATCTTGCTTTTTGGTACGATTATTATAAAATGTTATTGCGTTTATTATTGTAAATAAGATATTTTAATATATCCGAAAGGAAGATGATAATGGGAAAAATTAACGAAAAATACGAAGCACTTTTTACACCGTGGAAAATCGGTAATGTAGAGATTAAAAACCGAATTGTAATGTGCCCTATGGGTGGTACATCGCTTTTTGGCTGGTTTGAGCTTGGTGGCTGTCACTTTGATAAAGAGGCTGCACAGCTGTTTTTAGAGCGTGCTCAAAATAATGTAGGTCTTATTATCCCAGGTATTGCACCACTTCGTGATACCTTCTGGGGTAAGTGGCTATGGCAAAACCCTAAAATGTTTGACGAGCTAAAAGAGTTTATGAACGAGATACATAAAACGGGTGCAAAGCTGTTTATTCAGCTTACAGCAGGTATGGGTCGTTCATGGGCGATTACAGAGCTTGTAGCACCACTTCATAAAAATAAATTCACACGCACACTTGTAAAGCCTATTCTTGATACATCTCACGAGCTTGCAAGCCCAAGCCCACAGCCGTCACGCTGGGCACACGATATAATATGCCCAGAAATGACAGTGGAGCAAATTCACGAAATTATAGAAGCCTTTGCGAAAACTGCAAAGTTTTGTAAAGATGCAGGCGTTGACGGTGTAGAGGTTCACGCTGTACATGAGGGCTACCTGCTTGACCAGTTTGCTATTGAATTTTTTAATAAACGCACCGACGATTACGGTGGAAGCTTTGAAAATCGCTATCGCTTTGCAACAGAGGTTGTTCATGCTATAAAAGAAGCGTGTGGAAAGGATTATCCGGTTTCGTTGCGTTATTCTGTAGAGTCTAAAATGAAAGGCTTTTGCAAGGGTGCTATGCCTGGTGAAAAATACACCGAGGTTGGCAGAAATATGCAGGAGTCTGAAAAAGCTGCAAAGTATCTTCAGGACGCTGGCTACGATATGCTTAATGCTGACAACGGTACATACGATTCGTGGTATTGGGCACATCCACCAATGTATATGCCAGAAAACTGCAACCTTACTGATGTTGCTCATATTAAAAAATATGTTGATATACCTGTTGTCTGTGCAGGCAGAATGAGTCCAGAGGTAGGTGCAAAGGCTGTTGAAAACGGAGAGATAGACGCTGTTGGTATTGCTCGTCAATTTTTAGTAGACCCACAGTGGATTACAAAGCTGATTGATGACAGATTAGAGGATATAAAGCCTTGTATTTGCTGTCATAGTGGTTGCTTTAATTTCTCGTCATCAAAGGGTCATGCAAATACTCAGGACCTTACTGACACAATGGGTCTTGCTCGCTGTGCGTTAAATCCACAGACAATGCAATCTAAAAAGTATAACATTCAGCCAGCTAAAAAGGCTAAGAATATCAGCATTATCGGTGGTGGTATAGGTGGTATGGAGTCTGCTATAGTTTGTGCTAAAAGAGGTCATAAGGTTACTCTTTACGAGAAATCTGACAAGCTTGGTGGTGTGTTTGTTGCAGCAGCTTCACCATCGTTTAAAGAAAAAGACCGTGACCTTATAGCGTGGTATATCAGAGAGCTTGCAAAATATCCTATAGAAGTAAAAATGAATACAGAGGTTACAGATATAACCTCACTTAACGCAGACGAGGTTATAATCGCAACAGGTGCAAAGGCTAAGAAAATACCTGTAAATGGTGCTGATATTGCAATTGAGGCTATAGACTTCTTGCTAGGCAATGCAGAAGTAGGCGAGAATGTAACTATTATAGGTGGTGGACTTACAGGCTGTGAGATAGCCTACGAGCTTTATTTACAGGGCAAAAAGCCTACTATTGTAGAAATGCAGGACGACCTTATTACAACAAAGGGTATTTGTCTTGCAAATACAAGCTTCCTGCGTGATTGCTTTGAAACCAATAAAATACCTGTACACCTTGAAACATCACTTTGCAGAATCGATAACAACTCGGTTACAGTTAAGGATAAGGACGGAAAAGAATTTAAAATCAAGGCTGATTCGGTTATTATGTCAGTTGGCTATAACCCAGCACCAATTGCTAAAAAGAGTAAGCATATACATATTGT
>JAXJJE010000085.1:0-24607 GCA_036298405.1 Acutalibacteraceae bacterium | reverse complement strand
ACTAATACTAAACTCTATTAAAAAATGGACTTCTTTACGGCATATTTTGCACCAAACTTCATACTGCGTCCTCGCAAGGCGTCAGCCTTGCTGTGGGTCAGTATTCGTTTGGCACAAAATCTGCTCGTAAATTCTTGTCCACTTTTTATCAGAGTTTAGTATAAAATATGTGTCGTATATAATTATTCCGGTGAACAGAATTATATTAAAAGTAAAGGCAATGTGAGAGCTTAACAGCTGGCATATTGCCTTTTTATACTATTTTTGGTTTTGTGCTTGTTCATTATTTGTCTATAATAAACATCGCACTAATAGGCTGTTTTATAAGTTGTACAAAAAATATGTATGGTAATGGTGTAATACGGAAAATGTATGTCGTATTTATTGACAATATATGAACAAAGTCGTATAATGGTAGCAGATTATACGTTTATATTTATTAATATAATAAAATAATAAAATTATGTCATAGATTTGTAACGGAGGTAATTGTATGAAATTAAAATTAGCTATATTAGAAAAGGATACTAGTTATCTTAATAGAATAGTAGCAGCATTTAGTGCAAGATATTACGAGAAGCTAGAAATATATTCTTTTACAGATAGTGATGTTGCGTTATCTAATTTAGGACCAAATAGAATTGATGTTTTGCTTGCTAATGATTTTTTTGACATAGATACCAGCAAAATACCTGTACGCTGTGGTTTTGCTTATCTTGTGGATTCTCAGGGAATAGACACAGTAAGAGAGCAACGTGCAATCTGTAAGTTCCAGAAAGCAGATTTGATTTATAAGCAGATTTTAAGCATATATTCAGAAAGTGCAGAAAATGTTATAGGCTTAAAATTTGATGACGATAGCTGTAAAATTATTGCGTTTGCTTCACCAAGTGGTGGAACAGGTAGCTCTACCTTGGCTGCTGCAAGTGCACAGCGTTTTGCTGCAAACGGTGCAAAGGTATTATATCTTAACCTTGAGCACTATGGTTTAACAGATGTATTCTTTAATGGTGAGGGTCAATTTAATATCAGCGATGTTATATTTGCCCTTAAGAGCAGAAAATCTAATCTTGCACTTAAGCTTGAAAGCTGTGTAAGACAAGACAGAAGTGGTGTGTGTTTTTATGCATCATCTCCTGTGGCTCTTGATATGATAGAGCTAAGCACAGAAGAAATTCTTCTGCTTATCTCAGAGCTTAAGCTTACAGGCTTGTATCAATATATTATTTTAGATATGGATTTTGGTATAGAGAAAAAATATCTTGATATTTTACACAAGGTGCACTCACTTGTAATTACAAGTGATGGCTCTCAGGCTTCAAACACAAAGATAAGACGTGCATATGAAGCGTTAAATCTTCTGGAGCAAAACTCAGACTTCAGAGTTTCAGACTTTACTAGAATTGTATACAACAGATTTAAAAACGGTGGCAGTGAAATTATGAACGACATAGCCATCAATAATATAGGTGGAATGCCACAGTATGACAATCTAACTACCGAACAGCTTTTGGCACAGCTTTCAGCAATGGCTGTTCTTGATAAGATTATTTAATTTATAAGGGTGTGCAGGTAAATGACTTTTGAACAAGAACAAGACTTTGTCAGTGAATTAAAATTATATGTAACAGAAAATTTTCCACTTAGCAAAATAAGCGATGAAGAGCTAGAGGAGAAGGTTGAGGCTCTTGTGCTTTCAAGAATCGGCAATCAATACTGTTCAATAGATCAAAGAGTATCAATTGTTCAGCAGGTTTACAGCTCAATCAGAGGCTTTGGCTTGTTGGATTCTATCATCAGTGATGATACCATTACTGAGGTTATGATAAATGGTCCTGAAAATATTTTTATTGAGCAAAAGGGTAAATTGTTCAAGCTGGACAAGCAGTTTGAAAGTCAGAGAAGACTTGAGGATATAATTCAGCGAATAGTTGGTCTTGCTGGTAGAGAGGTAAATCAGGCTAATCCTATTTGTGATACCAGATTGCCAGATGGCTCTCGTGTTAACGTAGTTTTGCCTCCTATTGCACTTTGTGGCCCAACACTAACAATCCGAAAATTCTCAAAAACACCTATGACAGTCGAAAAGCTTATAGCCTATGGCTCTATTACACAGGATATTGCAGATAAACTACAGCTTTTAGTAAAGGCTAAATACAACATATTTATTTGTGGTGGTACAGGTTCTGGTAAAACAACCTTCCTGAATGCAGTTTCTAACTACATACCAAGAGATGAACGTGTTATTACAATAGAAGACTCAGCCGAGCTACAGATTACAGGTGTAGATAACTTAGTTAGTCTTGAAACAAGAAATGCAAACTCTGCCGGTGCAGGTGCAATTACAATCAGAGACCTTATTAAATCATCACTTCGAATGAGACCAGAACGTATAGTAGTTGGTGAGGTTCGTGGTGGAGAGGCACTAGATATGCTACAGGCGATGAACACTGGTCATGATGGCTCTTTGTCAACAGGCCACGCAAACTCAACAGAGGATATGCTTAGCCGTCTGGAAACTATGGTTTTGCAGGGTGCAGCTGGATTACCACTGGAAGCTATCAGACAGCAGATTGCTTCAGCTATTGATATTATTGTTCATTTGTCAAGACTTAGAGATAAATCTCGTAAAACAATGGAAATTACAGAGGTTGTAGGCTATAAAGACGGACAAATTATTTTAAATCCACTTTACGTTTTTGAAGAGGATGAAAAAAGTACACTTGATAAAGTATCAGGTTCACTTAACAGAACTAAAAATAAGATGCAGAATGACTTTAAATTAAGGTTGGCAGGTATAAAAACTGAAATTTGAGGAGTATATTATGGGATTATTAAAGAAGGGTGAAAAAGCACCAAAAGAAGAAAAGGTAAAAAAAGCTAAGAAAACCAAAAAAGCCAAAAAAGCTAAAAAGGTAATGGAGCCACAATATTATACATCGGCTACTGGTATGCCTACCTATAATTATAAGGTTTATTACCTTAAGCCGTTAGAAAAGGTTATATGCTTTTTAATAGCCTTTTGTGTAGGTGCAGCTGTTGGCTATCTTTTTTATGGAGGCTTAGCAAAGGACGAATTTGGTGACCCTACAAAAATGACCTGGTTTTTAAATATTACAATTTCTGGTATTGCTGGTCTTATATGTGGTATAGCCTTTTTACCTATACGCCGTAATCAGATTATAGAAAAGCAAAGAAAAACACTTAATCATCAGTTCAGAGATATGCTGGAGGGTCTTACAACCTCTTTAAATGCAGGTAAAAACGTTGCAGATTCATTCCATGCCGTATATGACGACCTTAAGGTTCAGTATGATGAGGGTGCATATATTTTACAGGAGCTTGAAATTGTTTTATCTGGTATGGCAAATAATGTAGATATAGAAGATTTGCTGGCAGATTTTGGTGTGAGAAGTGGTATTGATGATATATCAAGCTTTGCAAATGTATTTAAGATTTGCTACAGAAAAGGTGGTAATATCAAAGAGACAATCCGAACCACACACGAAATTTTAAGTGATAAAATGGAAATCAGTGAAGAGATAGAAACAATTGTAACAGGTAGTAAATCAGAGCAAACCATTATGGTATTTATGCCAATAGCACTTATAGGCGTAATAAAGCTTATGAGCCCAGAGTTTGCTGCAAACTTTACAACCCCTAGTGGTGTTGCTTCTACTACAGTTGCAATAGGTTTGTTTGTAGCCGCATATTTCATCGGAAAGGTTGTACTTGATATTAAGGTATAATAAGGAGGCAAAAATTGTGTTTACAACAGTTGATATAATTATTTTTGTCATAGGTGCATTTCTTTTGGCTGTCTGGATTGTGTTTTTTATAATCGGACTTAAGTACGAAAGCTTATTTGAATCATTAGAAGAAAAGGATTTTCCATTAAAAGAGATATACTTTGTTGGATATGCTATTATGGAGACAATCAAATATCAGTATAAATCCAAGCACGACCGTAAGCTAAGAAAAGAAATAAGCATTATATACGGAGAAAAATATGCCGACTATTACCTGCGTGTAATTCACGCACAAAAGCTAACAATGGCTTTTACATTATTAGTGTTAGCCTTTGCGTTATATGGCTTGGCAAACGACATGCTTATAGTTGGTGTTGTAGTTGCCTTTGCTGGACTTGCTTACTATTATTTTGGTACAGTAACAGAACAGAAAATTATGAAGCGTTCAGAAGAAATGCTAAGAGATTTTTCTAATGTAGTATCAAAGCTTGCTCTTTTAAGTAATGCAGGTATGATTATGAGAGAAGCTTGGGAAGAGGTAGCATTTACTGGTGAAACTGCTATATATAAAGAGATGCAAAGATCTATTGAAGAAATGAATAATGGTGTTTCAGAAATAGATGCTATAGCAAATTTTGGTAGCCGTTGTATTATTTCAGAGATAAAGAAATTTACTTCTACTATAGTACAGGGCTTAGTAAAGGGTAATAGCGAATTAACAATTATGCTACAGCAGCAAAGTAAAGAGGTATGGGCTGCTAAAAAGCAGGATATAAAAAGACAGGGTGAAAAGGCAGCGAGTAAACTGCTTATTCCTGTACTGATTATGTTTATTGGTATATTGGTAATGATTTTAATACCTATTTTTACAAATATGGGTATGTAAAAGCATTATTTAATATAATACATATATTTGAGGAAAGGGGGAGCTAGAAATGATAAACAAGGCAAGAGCTATGGCATTTTGTGCAGGTGCAAAACTTCGCAACTTCTTTACAAAGGAAAATGGTGAAGTAAACATCGTTGCAACAGTTATCCTAATCGGTATCGCAGTTATTCTAGCTATCGTATTTAAGGATGCTATTAAGACACTACTAGAAAACATGCTAGATAGTATCTCTGACGGTGCTAAGGGTGTTATCGCAACAGAAGCACCATAATTAAATGCTTAAAGCAATGAAAGCTTATATGCCACCTGTTTTTCAGGTGGCATATAGGTGCTTAAAAAATAATAACGAAAGTTACTACGTACAAATGTAGTTTACATATAGAACATATATAATGAAGGGGGCTACTTTTATGACGAATAGGAAAAGCGAAAGTGGTTTGGTTATTGTAGAAGCAAGCGTTGTTTTTCCTGTAATGTTTGTTGTAATATTTTTTCTGATATTCCTCGGCAATGCGTTTTTACAAAAATGTCGTGTAGAAGCAATAGTTAACGAAATGGCTATTGATGGTGCAGCCTATTGTGCAGACCCTATGCTGGACGATATTGAAGCATCAGGTGTACCAAATCTTGGTTCAGCACAAATAATGCCATATAGATTTTTCCTTACAGGAGAAATGGCTAACATTGAATCGAAAATAGAATCTGAGCTTACTACAAAGATTGCAGAATTAGATACTGGTTTGTTTTCACGTATGAAACCAAGAGTAGCTGCAGACGGAATAAATGTAAAGTTTAATAGCTACTTTGTGTATTCTACGTTTTCTGTAGATGTAGATTATAGCATAATGATCCCGGTCAGATTATTAGGAGCCAGCGAATATCTGTCGTATGGTGTAGCTACCCGTATTGATATGCCTGTTTCAGATTCAGCCGAATTTATTCGTAATGTAGATATGGTTGAGGACTATTTAGAGAGAACAGGTGCTATGGAGGAAATCGAGAAAGCGATAAACAAAGTAAAGGACCTAGTCGGTATAGGCTCAGGAGAAGGAGAGGGGTCTTAATACAATGAACTTGTTTAAAAAAGATAATGGCGCAGTTTCTGTATTTTTAGTTTTAATATTAGTTCCATGCATTGCATTTAGCTGCTTGTTTGTAGAGCTTGGAAGAGTTCATATGTCAAAGACTATGGCTAATTCAGCTAGTGACCTTGCCCTTAACTCCCTGCTTACTAACTATGATGCCGAGCTTAATGAATGGTATGGATTAGTAGCTTCATGTCAAAGTATAGAGGAATTTTATGACGTGTCAGCAGAATTCTTTTTAAGAACAATCTCTTCACAGGGCTTAGATGAGGACGAGATTTTTCTTTTGTCTGACTACTACTCAAGTGTAACAGGGGATGAATCAATCTTTGAAATAGGCGAGGGTGAAAAGGTTATTTCAGACCTGCTAAGGGTTGAACCAGCTGGTGAGGACTCACCAAAGCTAGCTCCGGTAGAGGAGGCAAACTTTTCAAAATCAACGATTATCGAAGAGGGCGTTGTAGAGTTTATGAAATACCGTGCCCCTATAGAGATAACTATTGATATTATTGACCGTTTTCGCAATAGTGGTGGAGATAGCGTAACTCATGCAGTTGAGGCGAAAAAGAATGATCCATTAGTTGACAAAAAGACAAAATTCTATGAGGCAGAGGGCGAGCTTTTATCTGCTGCATTTAATACCTATGATGCAATCAGAAATTATTGGGTAAAAGCTGATAGCTTTGGATTAACAAACGAAGAACTAAAGAATTATGAAACTAAGATTAACGGATATAAAACGGTTTACAGCAATATACATGATGATGTAGTTAAGAATCTATTCAACACATCTGGCTTAACCACTTATACAAGAGTGACAAAGGCAATGCCAGCTGAGCTTGCAACAGATGATGGTTTGGTTTTTAGCAGTTCAGCAACTGATCCTTCTGGCAACACACATTATTATGTGAATAAAGCTAGAATAGAGGAGCATTTAGATGTTGTTGAAAATAATATAACAGTATTTACCGAGAGAAAGGACAACCTAGCTACTGCAGCAGGCTCATTACTGTCAACAATGCCAGGAACTGGAAATAATAGTGCTTATGAAATCCAGTGGTGGGTAAAGATGGATAAGGCTGTAGGTAATGGTAGCTCTCATAAATCAGAAATAGAGAATGCTGCCAAAGCTATGCTTGATTCTTATGCGGCTATTTTAGCAGTTGAAAAATGTGAACTTGATCCAAATGATGATACGCTTGACTCTAACTGGAAGACAAATATAAAGTCACCAAATGGTAAAACAATTGGACAGTTAAAGCAAGAGGTAGTAAATTTACATAACAGTTATTTAAAGGCTGGAGTTACAGATGATAGTGATGCATATTTAAAAGCTGTAAGACATCTTGAGGTGTGTTCTAATTCTACTGTAAACAAGACAAAAATTGATCCAACAAATTTTAAGGTTACAGTAGATGGTAGTCAGAAAAACATAGATGGAGCTTTATCTCATATTAAAACTGAACTAACTACTATGAAGTCTAATCTTCAAACCTGCATTGATTTGCTTAATATTGCAATTGATGGTAATGAAGGTGACTCTAGTGTAGCCGATAGAGACAAGGTGAAAAGTTTAACTGCGCTTGCAACATTAGCTGGTACTTATAATACTAAACTGGGCGAATGGAAAAATAAAGCGAATGGCACAAGTACCCAGATGGCAACAGAAAACCAGACTGAGATTGCATCACTAGATAGTGAGATGGCAAATAAAATTACTGCTAAAGCAGTTCAGGATCTTGAAACCAGATTAAAAAATATACGCACACAGCTAAAGACATTAGTTGAAGCGATTGATTCAATGAAATATGGTAGTTCAAAAGTAGCTGACATAGGTGACTTATCTACATTTAAATCTAACACCGATGATAAGGTTAAATCTGATAATATTCCTTTGAAGGTGGGGGAATTAAACACATACGTAAAGAATGCATTTAAGGATTTGTTCGACCCAGATACCAGTCCGATTGTTTCGTTAACAAATAAAGACAATCAACAATATGACCCAAGAGTTAATGCATATACAAACAAAGTTAAAATACCTGATTTGCTTAAGTTTTTCAAAAATAAGTTTGGAACAGAAACTAAAGCTAATGTAAATGAACAAAAGAAACAATTAGACGACGCTAAGGAAGTAGGAGCTACCGCAGCTGATGCTGCTAAAACAAAAGAAAGATATGATGGTGGAGGAAAACCTGTAAAGAAGGAGTATTCAGGAGATACCTCATTTAACCTTTTGTCAGAAGGTCTTTTGGCTCCTGTAAATCTTATTAGCACTTTGATTGATGGAGATATTTCTGCAATTCGTGATGATTTATATGTAACAACCTATATAATGAATATGTTTAGCTATGCTACGTATGATAATGAGGGTAGGTATGATCTTGTAGAAAATCCAACTGGATTAACTCTTAAAACATATCCGACTGAATACAAAAAAGTGAATGGCAGTGAAGACGCGACCGGAACATGGTTTAGTGCGAACCCTAAAAATTCATATAATAAATCTCTTACTAATAAACTTATTAATGTAACTAACAATGTTGCGTACGAGGCTGAAATAGAGTATATTTTACACGGTAAAACAGGTGAAAACGCTAATGTTGAAAATATTAAGTCTGTATATAGTGATATTTATGGTATGAAGTATGCTCTTAATTTAGTGTCAGCATTTAAAAACTTTTGGTCAGGCTCAAATACAACTGCAAAAGCAATTGATGGTGTTGCTTTGACAATACAAAGTTTAACATCGGGTATTGTGCCTGTACCACTAACTAAGGTTATTATCTTACCGATTCTTACTATCTTTGAGACAAGCAAAGACATGGATAGATTAGAAGCAGGATTTCCAGTTGAAATTTTTAAAGTAGATGATACTGACTGGTTTGTTAGGGTTCCTTCCCCTGACTCTGTGCCAGATGGTAGTGGAGTAAGTGCATTGACAAGCATCTTCTCTGGTTCAGGTCCTGAAAGCACACCAAATCCAGGTAAAGGATTTTTCTATAGCGATTATCTCATGGTATTCGTCTATATGGGGTTATCTAATAATAGTAAGGCTGATGATATGTATGAGAGAATGGCAGAGGTCATACAGGGTAATGTTGGTAAGGCAACGGGTGTAAATGATTATTCTTTAAAGAATGCGCACACTTATTTTAAATTAGATGCAACTATGCAGTTAAAGCCGTTAATGATAAATTTACCTATATTTAATCAATATGAACACAATTTGCACACCAATAAAGGTTGGTGTACATATACAGTTTCAAATACAAGAGGATATTAAGGAGGAAAACAATATGAAAAAAATATTAGTACTATTAATAGCAGGTCTTATGGCTATGTCTGTTACAGCTTGTAAGGAGGATTCAGGATCAGATGATACATCTGGTAACTCAACAACATCTTCAAGCACATCTGATTCTGATTCAAAGGATTCAGACAAAGAATCAGATAAATCAAAAAATGATTCATCTGAAATCACTATGGAGGCAGTTCTTAATCACGCAGTATCACCAGATGCAGATTTTATCTTTTCATTAGACGATGAAGGCGTAAACGGTGGTATTATGTCTTATACAGGAACTGACAGTATTGTTGTTACACCAGACACTTATGATGGTGCACCTGTAACTAAAATTGAAAAGTATAGCTTCTCTAAAAAGAATAGTGAAAAAGCAATAAGATTTGCAGATTCTGTTGTTGAGATTGATGAGCTAGCTTGTTCTTTAAATGAGGGTATCGAAATAGTTGTATTAGGAGCTAATACAAAGACAATACATCCGGGTGTTTTTCTTGAGTGTCCTGCACTAAGAGAAGTTAAGCTAAATGATGGATTAGAGACTATCTCAAGACAAGCTTTTGCTAAATGCTATGAGTTAAAGTCGATAACAATACCAGAATCAGTTACAACTATTGAACCAGGAGCATTTTTCAGTTTAGAGAAAACCTTGGTTATCCACGGCAAAGCAGGTTCTGCAGCAGAGGAATTTGCAAAAACTGAGGGTATACAGTTTGTAGCTGAATAAGCAGAAGGGTAAATTATAAGTAATATTTATTTAAATTAATATTTAAGAAAATAAAAGATAGTGTATTAGGGTTAGTTGTAACGTGTGAGTAAAGATAATAGAACAATACTGACGGGGGATAGTGTACATATAGTGTTTCAAATACAAGAGGATATTAAGGAGGAAAACAATATGAAAAAAATATTAGTACTATTAATGGCAGGTCTTATGGCTATGTCTGTTACAGCTTGTAAGGAGGATTCAGGTTCAGGGGATACATCTGGTAACTCAACAACATCTTCAAGCACATCTGATTCTGATTCAAAGGATTCAGATAAAGATTCAAATGAATCTAAGAGTGAATCGTCAGAAAACGTAACAATGAATGATGTGCTTAATCATCCTGCGTCGCCTGAGAGTGATTTTAAATTCTCGAAGGATCCTGAGGGAAACAGGGGTGTAGCTTCATATAAAGGCAGTGACAGTATTGTTGTAATACCTGATAGCTATGAGGGAGCGCCAGTAACTACAATTAAAAAATATTCTTTCTCAAACAAAGAGGGTGAAAAGGCAATTAAATTTTCTGATTCTGTGGTTGAGATAGAAGAATTAGCTTGTGCAATGAACAAAAGTATAGAAATAGTTGTTTTTGGTGCAAATACAAAGACAATTGGAGAAGGTGCGTTTCTACAAGCTTCTGCTTTAAAAGAGGTTAAGCTTAATGACGGATTAGAAGAAATCATAACACAAGCGTTTGCTTCATGTCATAATTTAAAATCAATAACAATACCAGAGTCAGTTAAAACTATTGAGCCAGATGCATTCTATGCAATAGAGGAAACTATAGTTATCCACGGCAAAGCAGGCTCTGCAGCAGAGGAATTTGCAAAAACTGAGGGTATACAGTTTGTAGCTGAATAAGCAGAAGGGTAAATTATAAGTAATATTTATTTAAATAATATTTAAGAAAATAAAAGATAGTGTATTAGGGTTAGTTGTAAGGGGTAAGTGGATAGAATAAAAAGCAACTAAAGGTGCACGGGATTGATTATGTGCACATAATGAGGTATAAGCCATAGTGATTTTGTGAATTTTAAATATGGATATAGATTTAAAATTTACAGCCGTACAAAAATTTGATTTGGGGATGATGAAGTGAAGAAAAGTAAAGAACGTGGAGCAATAGTAGTAGAGGCGACTTTAACGCTTACACTATTCATTTTTACAATTTTTACAATACTGATGATTGTTGATATTTACTATATTCAAGCTAAAATGAGTGTTGCATTAAACTCAGCAGCTAAAGAAATTTCACAATATTCGTACCTGTATTACAAATTGGGAGTAGACCAATTGGAGAGTGATTTGGCTGAAGGTGCGGCAGAAGCACGAGATACTGCAAATCAAACTATTGACGGCGTAGGTACAATGATGAATTCGCTTTCTGGTGCCGGCTCTGCTTTGCAATCAGGTGATTTTGACACTATGATGAATGAAGTGGAAACAACAGGTCAAACTGTTGAATCGTTAGTTAATCTGTATGGTGAACGAATAGGCGATGACCCTAAGCAGTTTATTGCTGGTATGGGTAAGCTTGCTGGTAGCGAATTATCGCAAGAGGCTAAAACGGCATTAGGTCAGGTGCTGGCTAAAACCTTTATGAAGAAAAATCTTGCCTCGTATAAAGGGCAGGATGCTGATGCGTTTTTGAAAAAGCATCGTGTAGACAAAGGTATGGCTGGACTCGATTTTAACTATACCTCTTTGATGGCTTATGGAACCACAGACCAAATACTTTTAGTTGTTACATATGACGTTAATGTTGTTAAGCTTCTTAATAATATGGATTTTAAATTTACATTCAGACAGTGTGCTAAAACTACAGCGTGGGATAATGGCATATCAGGCTCTCAGGTGGAGGAAGCTACCGAAGCAGGTGAGAGTATATGGGATGAATCAAATTCTAAAAGAGGTCATTATATTCAGGATAAAGAAACTGCAAGCTGTACCTATCTGTCATCAGGTAATGGATTTAATGGCTACAACCAATCGAATAATGAGTTTGTTAATATATCCTCTATAAATACACATGCAAAGTCGTATACAGGTGCTAGTGGAGATGCAAATATAAAGAAGAGAATCAATGAAGAATGTAACAAGGTTATTAACGGTGTTAAACCATTGGGTGAAACCCTAACGCTTAAAGATTCTTCTGGTAAGTCAGTTAAGGTCTCATCACCAAAGTCTAGCCGTGTGTATAAGGTTGTAATTGTTGTACCAGAAGACGCAGATAAAGCGAGCATACAGAGTATAGCAAATCAGGTAGCAGCTCAAAAGGCTAAAAAGGGATATACCGTAACAATCGAAGTAAAGACTGGATATGGTGTGCCGAGTCCTCCAAAAGCAGAGGCAGATACCTCTGCCGAATCAGCAGTTCCTGCTTCTGCCGCTGCTGCTTAACAACATAAAAGGAGAAAACAAACGATGAATTTTATAATATTACCGTTAATAACGCTTATCCTTTGTGGTGTAGCATTTATAGTTTTTATACAGGATTTAAAAGCGAATCCGTTAGAAAAAGCTAAAAAAGCTAAAGAAACTAAAGAAGCTGATGAAGACGCTAAAGAAGAATCAGAAGAAACAAAAGAGTCTGCTCCTTCTGAGAATAAAATATTCACAAAAGGTATGATTACATATAGTGTTATTATGACCTTAATAACTATTGCTATTTCTATTGTGTTCTGTATTTGCTATGCAGATAATGGTATTTTAGCCAATATAAAAAGAATGGCTCTTTTATCTTTGATGTGGCCAGTTGCATACATAGACTTTAAGTCTTATAGAATCCCAAATAGATTTATACTTTTAGGAATAGTTTATCGTATTATAATATTCCCATTTGAGCTTTTTGTTAATCCAGACGTATGGAGCTTGTTATTGTCTGAGATAATAGCAGCTGGTGCATTATTGCTGGCTTCGCTGTTATGTTCATTATGTATGAAAAATTCAATTGGATTTGGCGATATTAAATTATTTATTGTTATGGGATTACTGTTAAGTATGGATGGAATATGGGGAGCAATGTTCCTTTCGTTGATTATTTCATTTTTGCTTGCTTTATTCCTTCTGATAACAAAAAGAAAGGGCAGAAAGGACACTATTCCTTTTGGTCCGTCAATTGTACTAGGTACATATTTATCTGTATTCTTAACAGGAATGTGAGGGGTCGTTGTGAAAGGTTATAAAACTTTGATACCAATAGTATTGGTGGTTATTTTCGTATTGTCAATATATTCACTATATGATACTAAGGCATCAATACTGAATGAATATAATGGATACTTAGAAAGTGCACGTGAAGCACGTCGACAGGGAATTATTGTTGATGCAAATGCGTATTATAATGAAGCACTTGATTTACAGGAATCAATTGATTTGTATTTAGAGCTGGCTGAATATCATCTTGAATGTGGAAACGTAAAACAAGCAATGAAGGTTGGTTCAATGATAACTGAAAAATATCCTAAGGATGTAAAAGGCTATGAATTTATGTTTGATAGATATTATCCAGATAAGGATTATTTCCAGTGCTTCAGAATAGGTGATATAATAACAAAGAGAAAGCTATCGTCTGAAAAAATCAGCTCAGTATTAGCTTCTCTTGAATACGAGTATTACTTCAATGGTAGCTTTGATGAGGTAGGTGTATTTTCAGAGGGTCGTTGCCCTGTAATGGTCGAAAACAAATGGGGCTTTGTATCTCAGGGTGGTACACTAACAGTAAGTGCAAAATTTAAAGAAGTAGGTGCCTATTCATCAGATTTGGCTCCGGTTATAGATGACAACGACAGTGCATATTTTATTGACAAACAGGGCAACAAAAAATTTGTTCTAATGGATGTTAAAAATGTAAAAAAGCTTGGCGTTATTTATTCTGATGTTTTCCCATTATATAACGGAAAGACATGGGGCTATTATAATAAAAAACGTGAGCACGTATTTGGTGAATATGAAGAGGCTCTAACCTTGGGTAATGGTGTTGCACCTGTTAAGAAAGCTGGTAAGTGGTCATTGGTAAATGTTAAAGGTGAAGCACTTACTAATAAGAAATATGTCGATGTTGCATATGATGAAAAGCAAGTGGCATATAGAAACGAGAGATTGTTTGTTTGTGAGAACGCAAAATCTAAATATCAGATGATTGATGCGTTTGGCAATGTTATATCTAAACAAACCTTTGAAGATGTTCGTGTTTTTAATGACACTACATATGCTGCAGTAAAGATTAACGGCAAATGGGGCTTTATTGATAAAGCTGGAAAGATGAAGATAGAGCCAAAGTTTGACGACGCAAGAAGCTTTTCAAGTAAATATGCTGCAGTAAAGCAGGGTGATAAATGGGGCTTTATCAATGAAGAGGGTAAATTTGTTATCGAGCCTACATTTACAGATGCAAAAGACTTTAACGAATACGGCTGTGTTTTTGTTAAACGTGGAGCCAATTGGGAAATGTTAAAGCTATATAAATATAACCATTGATAGGAGAGGATATATATGAGTTTTTCGTATGAAAATCAGGGTAGAAATACATATTTAGTTTATACAGTAAATCAGCAGGATGAGTTAGACTCTTTGAGTCTGGGTATGCTGACCAATAATAAAATTCCAGGACTAGCTTCAACAATATTTACACAGCTAGACGAAACAAAGTATGTAAAGTACAATGTTTCTTCTAAGGTGTCAGTAAGACAATTCTTTACAGGTGCTGTAAATAAGAAGCGTTTACTAGGTGTGTTTTCTGGTATAGTTGATGCTCTGTTGTCATCAGAGGATTATATGATTGACCCTAGTTCAATTATGTTGGACCTTGATTATATTTTTGCAGATGTTTCAACCTGCGAAACAGTGTTGATTTGTTTACCTGTTGCAGTAGAAAATTCAGCACCTATAAATTTCTCAATGTTCTTTAAAAATATTATGTTCAGCACACAGTTTGACCAAACAGAAAATTGTGATTATGTTGCTAAAATCATAAACTTCCTTAACAGTAATCCTAGCTTTTCGTTAGTAGGCTTTAAGTCACTGCTAGATTCAATAATAAATCCAGATGGTGCTACAGCACAGCAGTCAGGTGCAGATACACAACCAGAACCACAGCAGCCTGCTCAGCAGATTACATACATAAATCAATCAACAGCACCAAGCAGTACAGCTCAGTCCAGTGCTGTTAAGCCTGTAACACCAAAGCCACAGGCTGTACCAGCTGTAGAAACCAAGCCTAATCAGGTATCTGCTCCAGCAACTATACCATCATCAATACCATCAACAAGCAAAGCTAATACTGGTTTTCAGGTGCCTGGTAAAGCAATAAATCAAACACCACAAACATCACCTGCAGAACAGGATACTCAAGCTGAAAATGATGATGATTCACAGCCTAATATTTCGTTAGTTCAGCTGTTGATGCACTATAGTAAAGAGAATAAAGAGCTATATAAAGAGCAGAAGGCTAGAAAGGCTAATGCTAAAAATAAACCAGCTAGCACACCAGCTGATAATATTGCAGGTGCAGGCTTTGCAGTGCCAGGTCAACCAAGCAGTGCAGCTAATACAACTGCACAGAACAATACTGTGGCATCTCAAAGCACATATAGTGCACAAAGCTATTCATCGGTACCTGTTTCAAACCAGACAAATAATAACACAGGCTTTGCACAGCCTGCTGCTACACAGAATAATTACTCATTTAATTCAATTCCAACAGCAACACCAGTAAATCCTACACCAGTAACACCAATTGCATCATATCAGAGTGCAAACAGCGAGCCTGCTGGTACAACAGTTTTAAACTCTGGCTTTGGCGAAACAACCGTGCTTGGTGTAAGCAATCAAACAACTGGTAGTGGTCAGCCATATTTGCTGAGAATGAAAAATAACGAGAGAATCTATATTGATAAGGAAATTTTTAAAATTGGTAAAGAAAAGAGCTATGTTGACTATTTCTTAGGTGACAATGCTGCTATTAGTCGTAGCCACGCAAATATTATTGCTAAAAATGGCGAGTATTTTGTGGTGGATACAAACTCAACAAACCACACATATGTTAACGGAATGATGCTACAAAGTAATGTAGAAACTCCAATAACTCACGGAACAAAGGTGCGTTTGGCTAACGAAGAGTTTGAATTTAATATGTATTGATACATATACCTATTAAAATTAAAAAATTAACTTTCAGCATATTTTGTATTGCTCGTAATACTGCGTCAAATAAGGTTAAAGCCTTAAAATAGGGGCAGTATATGTGCATTACAAGATATGCTTTAAGTGCTTTTTATAGAATTAGTATTAATCTCTGTTTAAAGGCTGATACCTATTAAAATACCATACAATTTTTAGGCATAAATTACTAAGCAATTCAACCTTCTGTTTTACAAGTGTCAGCTTGCCTGCGTTGTCGTACGGGTTATGAGGTAATTCTGTTCGACAATCTGTTTTAGCGTTCAAACGGGTATTGGTATAAGCTCAAAGCAGAAATGGTATAAGGCTGTTGTTGGCAACCATATTCAGAAAAAATCAGCAAATCTTGTATGGTAAAATGCTTATGCTTTAAATAGAGATTAGTATTAAATAATATTTACTGTAAGTGAGGTATATAATAAAGGTTTCTGCAAAAGAATTACAGTAATTTTATTAATCATAAAACTCTGGTTATGAGAGGTCAGGTGATGAATGATGGATTTTATTATCTCGGCAGCCAATGATATTGGCACGACTAAAAAAACCAATCAGGATAGCTTTATTGCAAAGGTTATAAATACCAAAATCGGAAAAATAGCTTTTGCTGTTTTATGTGATGGTATGGGTGGACTTGCAAAAGGAGAGGTAGCAAGCTCAACATTGGTTAATGCCTTTGATAATTGGTCAAAAACAAGGCTTCCTTTGCTTTGTGAGGCTCCTATAAATGATTATGATATAAGTAATGAGTGGTCTAAAATCGCCATTGATTATAACGAAAAAATAAAAACATACGGAAAACGTTGTGGCGTAAGCTTAGGTACAACCGTTACAGGAATAATGCTGACAAGTGAACGCTTTTATATAATAAATGTTGGCGATACCCGTGCGTATGAAATCTCTGCAAATGCTGTACAGGTTTTAACAAAAGACCAGACAGTTGTTGCCCGAGAGGTAGAGCTGGGTAATATTACACCAGAACAAGCTAAGGTAGACCCAAGGCGAAGTGTTCTTTTGCAATGTGTTGGTGCGTCTGATGTTGTTTATCCGGATATTTTTGTAGGTAATACAAATAAAAATTCTGTATATATGCTGTGCAGTGATGGTTTCCGTCATGAAATATCAGAGGCAGAGATTTTTCAATATATGAATCCTGCACAGATGACAGATGCTGTAACTGGCAAAAAGAATATGGAAACTCTTATAGAGCTGAACAAGCAAAGACAAGAGAGGGATAATATTACTGTTGTATCTATAAGAACCTTTTAAATGAATTTGATGTGAGCTGGAGGGGTAATTATGCTTCAAATTGGTTCTTTGGTTGATGGCAAATACAAAATACTAAGTGAGATTGGTCACGGTGGTATGAGTGTGGTTTATATGGCTATCAACGAAAAAGCCAACAAAACATGGGCTGTAAAAGAGGTCCGTAAAGATGGTGTACTAGATTTTGAGGCTGTTAAGCAGGGTCTTGTTGTAGAAACTGATATGCTTAAAAAATTAAATCACCAGAATCTTCCAAGCATTATTGATGTTATTGAAGATGATGATGTTTTTCTAATTGTAATGGATTATATCGAAGGTAACTCGCTAAACAAGGCGATAGAGGAATATGGTGCTCAGCCACAAGAAAATGTAATCAAGTGGGCAAAGCAATTATGTGATGTTCTGGGTTATTTACATTCCCGAGTACCACCTATAATATACCGAGATATGAAGCCTGCGAATGTAATGCTGAAGCCAGACGGAAATCTTATGCTTATAGATTTTGGTACTGCAAGAGAGTTTAAAGAGCGAAATCTTGCAGATACAACCTGCTTGGGTACTATTGGCTATGCTGCACCAGAGCAGTTTGGTGGAATGGGACAAACTGATGCCAGAACAGATATTTATTGCTTAGGTGCAACATTATATCATCTGGTAACAGGCTGTAATCCAAGTGAACCACCATATGAAATAAAACCGATAAGACAGATAAATCCTACCTTATCGAGTGGTTTAGAAAAAATTATTCAAAAGTGTACTCAGAGAAATCCTGCTGATAGATATCAGTCAGCTGAGGAGCTTATGTATGCTTTAGAGCATTATGGCGAGATTGATGATAAATTCAGAAAAAAGCAGAAAGGCAGATTAGCTACCTTTATTACAACCACTGCTTTGTCTGTAGCCTGCTTGGCAAGTGGAATAATATTTAATTATATTGCTATGCAAAAGGCAGATGATACATACGAAATTAAGCTGGACGATGCAAAAAAGACCTCTGATTATGCAACTAAAATTGAACTATACGAGGAATGTGTCAATATTCCTAATAAGGCAGGCGAAAAAGAGGCTTACCTTGGTTTAATTAAGGCGTATAAGGAGAACGATAATGTTTTTTCAGTATCAGAGGCTAAGCAGATTGAAAAGCTGATAAAAAATAACAGAGAAGTATTGCTTGAAAATCCTGAGAGTTATACAGAAATTTGCTTCGAAACAGGTAAGCTGTTCTGGTATTACTATGAGTATGGTGATGGCACTACCTTTACCAGAGCTAAAAGCTCTATAGAATGGTTTCAGGCTGTAGAGGAAAACGCTCCGGCAGGGTATGCAAATATGGGTATGGCTAAGGTGTACTCTAATATCGGAATCTTTTATAGAGATATACCAATTTATGTGCTTGAGGGTAACGACAAAGGAAAGTACAAGCCTTTATACGAAAATCTAAGAAATCTGGTTGATACTGTTGCAATTGATGAAACTGAAAGTGAAATTGTAAAGCTGGAGCTGTTAGAGCTTGTAAGAAACGCAATAAAGCAATATCCAACCAAGTTTAAAATAGATGGAGTTAAAGAGGAAGAGCTTACTAAATTATATAGCGATATTGAAGCTGTACTAAAATCCATTAATGTGCCAGAGGATGATCCTAATGATGTCAGAATTGTTAAAAAGAAAGCTCTGTTAGAATTGATGCCAGGCACAAAGGAATCAATAAAATTAGCTTACGCTACATAAGAGGAGGAAGGTAAAAATGACTATAGAATTATTACAGCTTTTATCTTTAATCTCTTATATACTTGCTGGTGTTTTATTTTTATTATCAATTGCCCTTTTCTTTTTGCTTGAAATACCAAAGGTTATAGGTATTTTAACAGGTGTTACAGAGAAAAAGTCTATTGAATCTATAAGAAGACAGAACGAAACAATGGACGAAGAGGGTTCTGGTAATGAAACATCATTTATTTCTGGCAAAGGAAATGGATTAAAGACAAATCAAAAGAACAGAAATGTTAGTACCGAGAAAATTTCTACAACCAAATTACCAGCCAATTCTGACCAGACTACTGTTTTAAATGCTGGTCAAAGCGAAACTACAGTTTTATCTAATAACGAAACCACAGTTTTAGGTAATAGCGAAACTACAGTTTTGGGTACAGCGTCACAAACAACTGTGCTTAATAATAGCTCTTATGCTAATAACACCCATTCTGCTAATAACACATATAATCGGAATGTAATACAGAGTGCATCAGCTAATGCTGGAAATGAGTTTTATGTGGAATGTGAGCTTAAATTTGTTGGTAGCTCTGAGATTATCGCATAGGTTGATATAAGGGGGTAGATAAAATGAATAAAAAGAAAAGCATTGAAATCATTATGATTATTGTCTTTTCAGCAATATCTGCACTTGCATTGCTATGTATTCCGTTTGTTAATGTAAACAGCAACGGAATTAATGGAGCTTTTGGGTATGTTGTTGCAGTTTTATTTTGGTTAGGCATAATACTTGAAACAGTATTCTTTGCCAAAATAAATCACAAAAGAAAACAAACAAAGCTACAAACCAAAGACGATAAAGCTACTGCTAAAGCAAAGCATAGATGTGGCTTGGTGTCGTTTTTCAGCAATACAAAGGCAGTTGTATTTGATATTTTGCTGTTAGTTGCTATTGTGTTTATAGCAATTATTATAATATTCAAAATACTAAATGTTTGGGTTGTAATGAGTAGCTTGGCAGTGGGGTATTTTTCACTTCAGATGCACTGCTTGTTTAACGGCAAAAACTACTTTTTTTACAGAATGAGTAGTAATTTAAGTGAGGGGGAAGAAAAGAATGCTAAAGTCGAGAATTAAAATTCCAGACCGTATTCTGGCGATTTTATTATCGTTTCTTATACTTTGTGGTGTAATGCCTACAAATGTATTAGCAAACGAGGCTGTAGATTACGCAGGTAAATTTATTCTGCGTGTGCTTCAAAAGGGTACAGAAGATACCTTTATTGAGGGTGCAAAGGTTGAGTATAATATCAGAGTTGATGGCGAAGTAACATATGATTCTAGCTCTGAGAATATACCGGTTACTGATAGTCAAGGTAGATTGATTATCGAGGAGCTAAGCAAATTTGAATACAACGCACCTTTAAATAATGGTAGAGTAGTAATCTATTGCACTATTCAGCACGATGGCTATGAGAATGTTGTAGATCTTATTCCTGTTAAGCAAAACACAAAAGAATACAGGCTCTATATGAAAGAAAACCCTAAGAGAATTGTTACTGTAAACAAAAAGGTAACAGGGGTAGAGAGTGTTGATATTTCAAATAGTGTTAAAATTAATAGCGAAGCAATTAATGGTACTAAACCATTCGCTAAGGGTACTACAGTAAATCTAGAGGTAAATGCACCAGAAAATGCTTATATTTCTTCTTTAAAGGTAGCCGGCGAAGTAATTAAGCTAGACATATATCAGCAAACATTCTCAAAAGCTATGGTAATAACTGATGATTTTGCTATAGATGTTGACTTTTATGCTGGTGTTAAGGTTTTGGCTGCTGTAACACCAAATGGTAAAATTGAGCTTAACGAAAGAGGCAATAATTATACCATTAATTCTGATACAACAAATAATTTTATAATAACCAAAGCAAACCAGAATATAGATTTTGTTATAACACCAAATGAAGGCTATGTAATTTCACATTTGAAAATTAATGGTGTAGAGCAAGCTATTGAAGACAATAAAATATTTAAACGTAGAATGGCATTTTCTGCTGACTCAACTATTCAGGCTGTTTTTTCAAAGGAGTATAAAGTAACAATAACATTTGAAGATGACATGGGCAAAGTTACACCTGCTCCTGATTGTGAGGGTGGAACAGTTGGCGTTGTTACAGGCAGTGTAATTGACCTTAAGGCAACACCTAACGTGGGCTACAGAGTAGCTTGGGTAAAACACAAAGGAAATATTATTGAAGAGTATACCGAAAACAATAAAAGCTACGAAAGAAAATTTGAAATTCTAGCTGACCAAGAAATTGAAATATGTTTTCAACCTAATAACTATACTGTAGAATTAGTCGCTGAACGAGAGTACGGTCAAGTTGGTTTTTGGCAAGGGGGTTCTGAAGAAATTATAAAGGTTGCATATGGCAACGATGTAAAGTTAAAATATCAACCTAAAGCTAACTATGCAATTATAGTTAATGCGACAGATAGCAATGGACAAGAACTTAAGCCTATTTTTAATGAAGACGATAATTTAGAGTCAGGCTGGAAAAGCTTTACAATAAGCAATGTTACAGATAATATAACAATAAATGTAACTTTTACAAAGATTCAAATGTATCCTCTTAGTGAGATTGAAATTTCTACAGAAGGTTTAGCTAGAGAATACAAAGATGGTAATGTAACAAGGTACATATATAAAAAGGACGCAATTGCTACAATTTCTACAGATAAGGATGGTATTCGTCTGCATAAAGACGAGGAAGACCATATAGCTGGTGGTCTAGATATAAAAAGTATATCAATTAAAAGCACCGACCTAGACGACCCAGAGAAATATGAGGATCATATTCTTAAAATCGGTTTGATTAAGGTATATGATGCGAATAATAAAACTGATAAAGACTCTAATTGGCACACTATAGAGGGAAAAACACCTAATACACCTTATGAGTTAGAAATAATGTTTGACGAACAGCAAAGTGCTCCAACCATAAAGTTTGACCGTGAGCCTAATGAGCATGGTTACTATAATGATGATGTTACAATAACGGTTTCAGCTGATGATTTTGTATCTGGTTTACAATCAGTTAAATATGAAGTTCTTAATTGTACAGAGCCACAAGCCGGAGAATTATATAATTATATTGAGGGTAATCCTGTTGTAGAGTCAGTTACAGACCTAAAATTTGATGTAATCGCAAAAAAAATTGACAGTGGCGACGCAAAGCTAAAGGTAACAGTAACCGACAGAGCAGGCAATACAAACTCCAAAACAATAGATCTTAAGATTAACTGCGTTCCACCTGAGGTTAGTATAAATACTAGTAACGAAGAGGATGAGAATGAGAAGAAACATCCAAATTACTTTAATACATCAAGAACAGCTACTGTTGTATTTAAGGATAGAGCAGATACATTCATTCAAGAGAATGCAGAGAAATGCATAGAGCTATTGAAGAAGAATGCTGACGGAGAGTATGTTGAGATTTCAAAGGCTTCAATGATTAGCTGGAAACACGACGGCAACGTTCACACAGCTACTATACATTTTAATGATGAAGGCGAATATAAATGGAGCTTTACTGGTAATTACACCAACAAGGCTGGTTTATCTAATAACGGAGTAACCGAAAGTAGCGACACTATTTATAGCTTTATTATAGATAAAACAGCACCAGATGCTACAATTAAGCTGACTGCAAGCACAGAAGAGCCTACAGTAGCTCCAATTAACAGTACAGAAGAAAGTAGTATAACTATATGGAAAAAACTGGTTTCTACATTGACATTTGGTATATGGAGAAACCACGCTGTAGAGGCTGTGGCTACAGCAACAGACAATATGTCTCCTATGTATCAGATTGAGTATTATAAGTCTAATTCAGAAACTGCTCTTACAGCAGATGAATTAACAGATGCATACGACAAAAATAAATTTACAACTGAAAAACAGATTGTAAAAACAGATGAAATTTTTGCTATTTATGCACGTGTTGAGGATTACGCAGGTAATGTAACCTATGTGGGAACAGACGGTGTAATAGTTGACTGCGTTGCAAGTAAAATTCTTATAACACCAGAGGGTGCAACCAATAACGTGTTTAACTCTGAGTTTGCAGATAAAGGCGTTAAGGTAGCTATTGAAGTAAACGATTTTGATATAAAAGATACGGTGTCTGATGACATTTATTCTGGTATTAAAACAATCGAATACTGGATAGAGAATGAGAATAATGTTGTAACAAAATCAAAAGAAACTCTTTATAGCTTTGACTACCAAAGAGATAATAAAGTAGATAGCAATGGTGGTACCATAACCATTACTGACTGTTCAACAGGCACAAGTAAAGTAACTACACATACGGGTACTGTACCAACAAAGGATATGCTTACCCATAACTGGAGTGGCAATATTACAGTTAACGCAAAGGAAAATAACTCTGATGATGTATATGTGTGTGTAAAGGTTACTGATAATGCTGGTAACTTTGATGTGGAAAAACAGCATATGTCAATCAACATAACAAATCCTACTGCCGAGGTTCAGTTTACAGACGAGGCAAATAGAATTGTTGGTGATAGAGGTTACTTTAACCATCCAAGAACTGCAACTATAACAATTACAGACAGAGCAAGTGCGTTTGATCCGAAAAATGCTACTGATAATATTAAAATCAGTGCATACGATGTTAATGGCAAAGAAATTGAAAAAGACAAAAAACCTTTTAAAATCAGTGATTGGGAAAGTAACGGTGATAAGCATACTGCTACTGTAACCTTTAACGCAGACGCTAACTACGAATGGAGCTTTAGCTATAAAAACAAGGTTGGCAATAATCTGGACACAACAAAAATAGAAACAGGTACATCAGATACACCTTTCAAATTTACAGTTGACACAGTAGCTCCAGAAGCAACTATTAAATCAGATAACGAAATCTGGAACAAGATTTTATCAGTATTAACCTTTGGTATATGGAAAAACACTCCTATTATAGTTGAGGCAGAGGGTGTTGACCTAACATCACCATTAAATACAGTAGAGTATTACGTGGATTATTCACCAAAAGTACTTACAGTAGAAGATTTAGACAAGCTGTACAAAGCAGGAAAATTTTATATTGGTACAAATACGGTTGATGCAGACGCTAAGTTTGTAGTATATGCACGTGTTGAAGATTACGCTGGTAATGTTACCTATGTAGGAACAGACGGTATGATATACGATAGCGTAGAAAGTGGAATAGTTATTACTCCAGAGAATACTCCATTTAAAATTGATGAAAAACCAGTATATAACTCAACATTTAAAGAGACTGGTGTCAAGGTTGACATTAATGTAAGAGATTTTGATATTGATGATACTATTTCTGACGACATTTATTCTGGTATTAAGAATATTGAATACTGGGTAGAATGTGACGGAAAAAAGACCGATGAAGGTACACTGTATAGCTTTGATTATGTAAGAGATGATCAAATTAATAGCAACGGTGGTAAGCTAACTATTACTGATTGGTCAACCGGAAAAAAGGTTGTAACAACAAAAAATACTCCAACAGTACCAACATCAGATATGCTATTAAAGGAATGGAAAGGTAGTATTACAGTTGACGCAGTAGCTAATAACTCTGACAATGTAGTTATCAATGT
>JAXJJE010000084.1:0-8119 GCA_036298405.1 Acutalibacteraceae bacterium | reverse complement strand
GCTCAGATGGACGGTGCTATCCTAGTTGTATCTTCAGCTGATGGTCCAATGCCACAGACAAGAGAGCACATCCTACTATCTCGTCAGGTTGGCGTTCCATACATCGTTGTATTCATGAACAAGGTTGACCAGGTTGATGACGAAGAGCTACTAGAGCTAGTAGAGATGGAAATCCGTGAGCTACTAAGCGAGTATGAGTTCCCAGGCGACGATACACCAATCGTTAAGGGTTCAGCTTTCCTAGCACTAGATTCAGCTTCTAAGGATCCAAGTGCTCCAGAGTATGCTTGTATCCACGAGCTAATGGCTGCTGTTGATGATTTCATCCCAACTCCAGAGCGTAAGGCAGACCTACCATTCCTAATGCCTGTTGAGGACGTATTCACAATCACAGGTCGTGGTACAGTTGCTACAGGTAGAGTTGAGAGAGGTCAGCTAAGAACTAACGAGGAAGTTGAGATCGTTGGTCTAACAGAGGACAGAAGAAAGGTTGTTGTTACTGGTATCGAGATGTTTAGAAAGATTCTAGACTATGCTGAGGCTGGTGATAACGTAGGTGTACTACTACGTGGCGTTCAGAGAAGTGACATCGAGAGAGGTCAGGTTCTAGCTGTTCCTGGTTCAATCAACCCACACACAAAGTTCCATGGTCAGGTTTATATCCTAACTAAGGACGAGGGTGGCCGTCATACTCCATTCTTCAACAACTACCGTCCACAGTTCTACTTCAGAACAACAGACGTTACAGGCGTTATTTCTCTACCAGAGGGCACAGAGATGTGTATGCCTGGTGATAACGTTGATATGGACGTTGAGCTAATCACTCCAATCGCTATCGAAGAGGGTCTAAGATTCGCTATCCGTGAGGGTGGTAGAACAGTAGGTTCAGGCGTAGTTACAGCTGTTAACGAATAATCTGTAATCTATTTAGATTTTTTCTTTAAATATTTGGGCTGTCTGAGTAATCAGACAGCCCTTTTTGTGCGTTTTAAGACCATTAAAATCTTATATTATACTAAGTCATAAATAAGATTTTTAGCAGAGTCTAGAATTAATACTAAACTCTGTTAAAAACTAGACAGCTTGCAGTTAATTTTTTGCGTATTAAATTTATGTAAAGTGTTTTAGAAAATACTGGAAATAATTTCTTTACTATGATATAATGCACCTAAATCAAAAAGGAGCGATTAATATGATTAAAAAGATAATTTGTGCATTTCTGCTTACTACAACAATGCTTTCACTTACTGCTTGTGTTGCTAATGGAAGTGATGTGGTTGAGAAAATAACTCAAAAAATTGAAGAATCAGGCGATTCCTTAAAGAGTATGGAAGCAGAGGAAAATCAGGAAGATATTATATATGCAGAGGATATGGTTGGCAAAACCTTTAAAGAGGTACTTGATAGTGGCTATACCTATATTGGATTTACAAGTACAGGCGATGAATGTTCTTTTTGGGTAACTTCAGATAGTGTTAATGATGAAAATACAAATATTGCTCAAATGCTAGAGGGAAAAACCGTAAAGGATTTGATTGATAAGGGTTTATCTGTTGATTACTTTGGCTTGAATGGACCATATACCTTTAGCACCAAAATTGGGGATATGAGTTTTAAGTATGATGTTGATGGTGCAATAGAAATTGTAAGTAAACTCAAGCAAGAGGATCCTTTTGTTGATATAGAAGAAATAACAGAGATTCACGATATGAAATTAAGTAATGTTGAAATTCGAGAGACCAGATATACTATAAAATTTGACGAGTCTTTTGATGCTTCTCAGTACAGAGATGGTAATATGATCGCAATTGGTAACCCTAGAGAAGAGCTTAAAGACTGTGTTATTAAAGAAATGTATTACAGCACTGTATCTGAAAAGCTTTTTAATTGATAGGTAGCTTTATACAATTTCTGTTCTGACAGATAATTGTTCTATCAATATATTTTTACCTTACTTCATAGCCGGTTCTTACAAGGCGACAGTCTTGCGAGAGCCGGCTATTTGTTATATAAAAAATCTTATACTAAGCTCTATTAAAGTGTACTTCTTTACAGCTTATTTTTGCACTAAGCTTCATACTGTGTTTGTAGCATTGCTGTGGTTCAGTATTAATTTGATACAAAAACTGCTAGTAAATCCTTGTTCACTTTTTATTAGAACTTGGATTTGAATAGTAATAGCATAATTTGTAAAATTTATTAAGAGAATATGTAATTATAAATGGCAATATTCACAATTTGTTAATAATTTTACAGGTGTAAATTAAATGTAAAGCATTGTGTTAAATACTAGTAATTAAATTTTTGTTGTGCTATAATTCATTCAAATCAAAAAAGGAGATTTTTAATATGACTAAAAAAATTATTTGTGCATTCTTAATTACAGCTACAATGCTTTCATTTGCTGCTTGTGGTAATGATAGTAAGGGTAATGAGGAGGAAAAAAAGGAAGAAGTAAAGGTAAGCGAAAAGGCAACAGATGAGGAAGCCAAAGAAGAAGAAACAGAGGCAGATGAGAAAACAGAGGACTCAACCGATATAGCCTTAGATTTTTCTGCAGAAGACTTTGAAAATATGATAACTATTGAAGAGAACCCAGAAGATCGTGTATATGTAGAGGATATGAAAGGCAAAACCTTTGCAGAGGTGCTTGACGCTGGCTACGACTATATGGGCTATGGTGGCTGGGGAGATGAATATACTTTCATGCTGACCAGCGAGAATATTGACCCTGAAATTGAAAATACACTTAAAAAGCTAGAGGGTAAAACAGTTAAAGAATTGGCTGATAAAGATATAAGCATTGGATATTATGCTTTTGGCGATTCAGATTATACCTATACAGCCAGAATAGGTGGTGTTGACGTTGAGTTTGACATTGAGGGCTCATCTGAAATTGTAAAGAAAAATAAGGAAGAGGATAGTTTTGCTGATATAGAGGATATGGAAGAGCTATATGATATAAAAATCAGCAATGTTGAAATTTCAAATGTTTCATACACATTAAAGTTCGATGATTCCTTTGACGCTAGCAAGTTTAAAAATGGTGATGATTTCGAACTGGAGAATCCAGAGGAACAGCTAAAGGATTTTGTTGTTGAAGAGTTTTATTACGACTCTATCCCAGCCGATTTTAAAATTTAATACTAAATACCATTTAAAATCATGAAAAGAATTTCGAGCAGATTTTGTGCTGAACAAATACTGATCCACAGCAGAGCTGTCGACTTGCGAGTACGCAGTATGAAGTGCAGTGCAAAATATGCCGAAAGGATTCTGCATTTTAAACGATGTTTAGTATAATAACAGTAAACAAAAAGCAAGCGATACTCCACCTTGAAGTATCGCTTGCTTTTGTTTTCCGAAGTAAAAATCTTTTTCAATTCATTTTATAGCAACGTAGTATTATTTTGTTTTTGTGAATTACTCTTTACCGTTCCAGCAGTAGGTGCAAAGATGTTCCTTTGGAATACCAACAGACTCAAGCATATCATCTAAACGCAAGAAGCGTAGTGATGTAAAGCTTAGCTCCTTACACATCTCTTCAAGTAGATTTTCATACTTGTCTGAGCCGTGTGTTGCATACTCGTCAAGCACCTCGGCAGGTACATCAGTTGTACCCTCTAGTCTTGCAATAATTCTTCTTGAAATTAAATCCATTGCAGAGGTTGTACGAGAGAAGTTAAGATATTTACAAGGGTACATTATAGGAGGACACGCTGGTCGAATGTGTACTTCCTTTGCTCCACTTTGATATAAAAATTCTGTAGTTTCTCTTAGCTGTGTACCACGAACAATAGAGTCATCTATCAATAATAGCTTTTTGCCGTTGATAAGCTGGTGTACAGGTAGTAGCTTCATTTTTGCAATAAGGTTTCTCTTGCTTTGAATAGTTGGCATAAATGAACGAGGCCAGGTTGGAGTGTATTTAATAAATGGACGAGAGAAAGGCACACCTGATTCGTTAGAATAGCCTATAGCGTGTGCTATACCAGAGTCTGGTACACCTGCTACTATATCTATGTCAAGATTTCTGTCTTTGTCACGCTTTGCAATAAAAGCACCACAGTTATAACGCATTTCTTCTACGCTTACACCCTCATAAGAGCTTGCAGGATAACCATAATATACCCAAAGGAAGGTACAAACCTTTTTGTTTTTGTTAGAAACAGATAGTGTTTTAACGCTGTCTGGTGTAACCACAACAATTTCTCCAGGCTCAAGCTCCTTGTAATCCTCATAGCCTAAATTTCTGTATGCAAAATCCTCAAAGGTTAAGCAGAAGGAATCTTCCTTACGACCAATAGCTATAGGTGTTCTGCCATGCTTATCACGTGCAGCATAAATGCCCTTAGGGGTTAATAGCATAAGTGTTAAAGAACCATCTATTAAATCTAAAGCGTAATTAATACCATCTATAAGATTTTCTTTTTGGTTAATAATAGCTGCTACTAATTCTGTTGGATTAATGTCGCCACCACTCATTTCTAGAAAATGAGTATTGCCACAGCTGAAAATATTATCAACAATTTCGTTTACATTGTTGATTTTACATATTGTAGAAATTGCAAAGGTACCATGGTGAGAACGCACGATTAAAGGCTGTGGCTCGTAATCAGAAATACAGCCTATACCCATATTACCCTTCATATTATGAAAGTCTTTGTCGAATTTTGTACGAAATGGTGCATTTTCAATGTTGTGAATGGCACGGTCAAAGCCCTTTTCTACATCATATACAACCATACCACCTCGTCTTGTTCCTAAATGAGAATGATAATCAGTACCAAAATATAAGTCAAATACGCAATCGTCTTTTGATACAACACCAAATAAACCGCTCATATTAAGCTCCTTTTTTGAAGAAAAAATAATATTATTACATAATATATTTTAACGCTAATCATCAAATAAGGCAATACGATTTGTTAAAAAAGTAAAAAAATATTTGCCATTGCCAAATAAGCGTATAATTCAATTAAAGATTATGTGAAATATAACTAACGTTGTTTTAAAAGGGGTGTATAATTATAGTATAGTACCTTGATTATGCCTTTAAATGGATTAAATGTGCAATTGCTGGTATACTTTCACCCTGCTGGTTGGCTGTTGGTGACATTAACGCACCTGTTGCAATAACCAAAACATTTTTTAATGCTTTCTGGCACATTTTTTCAAGAATAATACTGCACAGCACACTTGCACAGCAGCCACAGCCACTGCCACCAGCGTGGGTGTCTTGCTTGTCGGTATCAAAAATCATCATTCCACCGTCGTTGTGCTGACCCTCTATATCAATATTTTCTTTTTCTAAAAGCTCAATCAAAAGCTGAGAGCCTATTCTGCCAAGGTCACCAGTCATTATAAGGTCGTAATCATCGGGCTTTGTGTTTGTATCCTTTAAAAAAGACTTTATAGTTTCACTTGCAGCTGGTGCCATAGCAGCACCCATATTGTTAATATCTGTTATGCCAAGGTCAACAACCTTTCCTATTGTACAATGCTCAATATATGGTCCGTTACCACTTCTGGATAACACAACTGCACCACTGCCTGTAACTGTCCATTGTGCCGAGGGGGTGCGTTGTCCACCATATTCCAGTGGGAATCTGTATTGTCTTTCGGCTGAACAAAAATGCGACGAGGTTACAGCAAGTGCGTTTTTAGCGTATTCGCCGTCTATCATTATTGATGATAAAATAATGCTTTGTACCATTGTAGAGCAAGCACCGTATTGCCCTAAAAATGGTATATTAAAGCCACGTATTGAGTAGCTTGTGCTTATGCATTGATTTAAAAGGTCACCACCAAAGGTAATATCTATATCCTTGCCGTTAACACCAGATTTTTCAAGTGCCGTTTGTATAGCCTCGGTTTGTAGCTTGCTTTCTGCTTGCTCCCAAGTGTCACAGCCTAGCTTTGTGTCGTATTCGATTTTATGAAAATAGCTTTTCAAAGGTCCTTCACCTTCTTTTTTGCCTACAATAGAGCCAAACCCTGCTATTACAGGCTTGTTTTTTAAAGCTATGGTATATTTACCTATTCTGTGCATTTTAAGAAATCTCCTCAGTAAAAAATTATTTCTAAATATATTTTAAAATAATTTATATTTTTTATGCACCCAAATGAATATTTTTACTGTTATTATATATGTACAAGCGTTTAATACCAAACACCAATATATTTGTTGTTAAAATAAAAGTAATGTTATTAGTATAATGTATGTTTAGTGCTTCTCCTCTATTAATCATTATATAATTATTCTGATAACTATTCCGCACAGCTTTTGTTTAAAGCAAATAATATGAGTGTTTGGTATATTTTTATTTTTTTTGTATTGTGCATAAAAATGTATGATAATATTATGTAAAGTTACAATATTGTTTCAAATGCTTGAATTTATTAATTTGAATATGTTATATTAAAAAACAAGGCAGTTATTGTATTATAAGTAATTATTGCTATTATAATGAGGAGAGATTTAAATGAGTAAAAAATTGTTAAGCTGTATGCTTGCTATTGCAATGGTATCTACCTTAGCTACAGCAACTACAACAGCCTCTGCTGATGATACTCAGACAAGAGGTACAATTTATTTTGACAGCACAAATTTATATGGTGCTACAAGTGATGGTAGCAAGCCAGTATATTGCTACGCTTGGAGCAACATAGATGGAGGATTACACTCTTGGACATCAAGTGCTACTAAAATGACAAATGTGGATAATCATTTATATTCCTACAATGTGCCAGCTGTTAACTCAGCAGGTCAGAAGGTAGACGCAAATCTGATGATTTTCTATGCCAACGGTGGTGCACAATCATGGGAAGTAACCTTTAACGATGATTGTATAGGCGATACTGCGTATATCTATGAGAGTATCTATGAGGGTGGCACTGCTGACTCTTATTATGGTACGCCTATGTGCAAGTGGAAAAATACAATTTCTGCTGGTCCACACCTTGTAGTCAGCTCAACAGGTAAAATTACAGGCTATACTCTGCTGGATAATGAAACACCAGAGTCTGTTGCAGATACATTTATTAAGGATTACAAAGAAAATATGGAGGCAGGCAAGGCAGGCTATGATAACGCTGATATGGTAACAGATGCATACCGTGAAGAGCTTATCAGAAAAATAGGGCTTGCAATAGCATTTGAAAATAACGAACCACCAACAGAGCCTCCTATAGATGCTGGTCCTCATATATGGGAGTCAATCGCATTTGCTGTTCCAGAGAGCTGGAGAGTTGAGGATAATAAATATTATGTTCATTTATGGAAATCTTCACAAAACGAAGAAAGTCCTTATGAATGGCAGAGTATAAAATCTGAGCTTACATATGTTCCAGATATGGGACTTGCTATGTATGTGTATCCTGAAAACAGCAATTGGGATATGATGTTTGTATCTAACTCAGCAGGTAAGCAAACACTTAACTCTGTTATTGGTTCAGAGTATATCGGTAATTACTTTACAGTAAAAGAGAATAATTATGGTATAGAGTCAATAAATGATCTGTATGATATTGTATGGGAGGTTCATCCTGAGCTACCTAATTATACAGACTATTGTAGTACACACCGTGAGATTGTTCTTGGTAGCTCAATAGGCGTTATAGGTAATGCCTATGTTGAAGGTGAAACTGACGACACAATATTCAATAATTTCAGAAATGAATATGGCAAAAAAGCAGACGGTAGCTGTTTATGGGACGAAACTATGAAAGATATCTATAATATGAGCTGGGAAGAAGCTGAAAAGCACGTTGCAAAGCTTTTAAACGTAGAATATCTTCTTGACGGCTTTAGCTATGCAGAGGAATACGGCTTGAAAAAGGGCTTGCCAATAGTAGAGGGTATGGAAATTCCAAAGCGTTATTCAAAGGACTTTGTAGGTGCTGATAAGGCTCCTGATTACTGGGATGGCTACTACAATGTTTATTATTTTGAGGCTCCAGAAAGCTGGTTAACAGAGCATACTGATAAAAAGCTTGACGGCTACGAAATTGGTGTTTATTGGGAAGGCAACACAAAGGATATCTATAATAAAGCGAAGCCTGGTGTACCAGCTAAAAAGCTATCAAAGCTAGACGAAAATGGCAAGGATATTTATGC
>JAXJJE010000083.1:0-6867 GCA_036298405.1 Acutalibacteraceae bacterium | reverse complement strand
GGTTACTCACGAGGAATACCTACAGCTTTTGCGTAAGCTAAGAGCAATAAAGGGGATTAAAAAGGTGTTTATCCGTTCTGGTATACGCTTTGACTATATGATGGAGGACGAGAGCAAAGAGTTTTTCAGAGAGTTAGTTGAGCACCATGTAAGTGGTCAGCTAAAGGTTGCTCCCGAGCATTGCTCGGCTGCTGTGCTAGACAAAATGGGTAAACCACATATAGAAGCCTACAAAAAATTCTCAGACGAATTTTTCAGAATAACAAAGCAAGTGGGCAAAGAGCAATACTTAGTGCCATATCTTATGTCATCACATCCAGGCTCTACACTAAAAGACGCAATAGAGCTTGCGTTATTCCTCAAAAAAGAGCATATCCGTCCTGAACAGGTTCAGGATTTTTACCCAACTCCTGGTACTGTGTCAACCTGTATGTTCTATACAGGACTAGACCCATATACTCTGCAAGAGGTATACGTGCCTAAAACACCAAAGGAAAAAGCAATGCAAAGAGCTTTACTACAATACTTTAACCCAAAGAATAAAGAAACAGTAGTAAAGGCATTGGTTATGGCAGGTAGAGATGATTTAATTGGCACAGGCAAAAACTGTCTTGTAACACCTCCACCAGGCTTTAATTTACAACGAAAATCTACAAAAAATAATAAAGGTAATAACAAAAAAGCTGTAAAGGGCAAACCTAACAGCAGAAAAAAGGCAAATAATAAAAAAGGCTCTGCAACTAAAAAGGGCAGAACATAAGGTGAAACTATGAAAACATTGATAATAGAAAGATTTGAAAACAATTTTGCAATTTGCGAAGATAAAGACAAATGCTTTTTCGGCATAGAGCTTACAGAGCTACCAGAGGGTGCTAAGGCTGGTGATGTGCTTGATATTGACAATAACGGCAATATCAGCATAAACAAAGAAGAAACAGAGCGAAGAAAAAACAGAATTAAAGGTAAAATGCAAAAGCTAAAAAATAATTAATTTTATATTATTTCTGTTCTAAACAGTGTATAGGAATGTTAAGCAGATTTTTTATCGGTTGAATAGCATAGCACAGTAAGCTGATGAAGTAGGATTAAAATATACTGAAAAGATATTACCCTGTAGAACAGAAATAGTATTTTACTTTTATAATTAAACCTAAGCACAGTTTTATCAGAAATAGTCAATATTATTTTATGTTGGTAATATATTTAGTTTATTTTGCTTGAATTGTTTACTGTTTTAATGTATAATCTAATTATTAATTTAAAAGGGGAGGATATTTATGAAAATTAAAAGAGTTTTAGCAGTTTTCTTATCGGTGTTGGTACTATGTTCTTTATTTTTTGCAGTCCCAGTTTCAGCACTACAATATTCAGGAGGTTTTGCGTACGAACGTTCGTCATCAACGCTTATTGAAATTGTAGGCTTTCAACCAAATGCTTCAATTGAAAGTTCAGAGATTGTTACAATTCCAGAAAAATTAAGAAGCTATACCGTTTATAGAATAGGTAAAAATGCCTTTAGCTATAACGATGTGCAAAAAGAAATTATAATGCCAGACACAGTTACAGAAATTGGCGACTATGCTTTTACAAAGGCTACAAAGCTGACAACTGTAGCAATTCCTAAAAATGTACAGATTTTAGGTGCACAGGCATTTAGTAGCTGTACAGCTCTTGAGAGTGTAATTTTTAACACAACAAGTCTTTCTTTGATTCCAAGATCAGCCTTCTATGGTTGTACTTCTTTAGATGATGTTATACTTCCATCAACAATCAATTCAATCGACACAATGGCGTTTGCTTCTTGTACAAATCTTAACAGGATTTATATTCCACCAACAGTATCGTCAATTAAAGCTGATACCTTTTTATACTGTAACAATCTTACAATCTATGGCGAAGAAGATTCATCAGTATATTATTATGCGTTAAAAAATAATATTCCATTTGTTAATTTTACTGCTGATAAAACAATGACAGAGCTAAATAACAGTATTTCACTTGCTCAAGCTGAGCTTAGTGGAGATACATCAGGCTTTGTACCAGAAATAGTAAGCCAGCTTAGAGCTGAGCTTTCAAAGGCTGAGACATTAAAAAATGATTTCTTTACAACACAGGAACAAATCAATCAATCAGCTCTGGCTATTTCACAGCTATGTAATCAATTAAGACCAACAAACCTTGCACCAGTACGAGAGGTAATAGCAAAGGCTAATGAAGTGCTTAAAAATTCAAATCTTTATACTCAGGCTTCTGTAGATGTACTTTCGGGTGCAGTAAATTCAGCTCAAGATTTATTAAATAAGTCTAACCCAACAGATACTGAGGTTGAAAATATAGTAAACCTTGTAAACGAAAAGATTGACGCTTTGGTTTTAAAATCTAAGGTTAACTTACAAAACCTTGTTAATAGTATGAACGGTGCTATTGGTCAGACACAATATCAATACACAGAGGATTCATTCAATAATTTTGTTAACGCACTAGAGAGTGCAAAGATGGTGCTTAACTCTGCTGATTCTACAGATATTACATACAAATCAGCATACAATAATCTTTCAACAGCTTACAACTCAATAGTTTCTATTATAAAGGGTGACGTTGACCTTAATGGAGAAATCACTGTAGTAGATTCTATTCAATTACTAAAATATGTAATTGGTACTAAGCAGTTTAACGAAAGAGAGCTATATGCAGCAGACCTAAGCCAAGACAATAATATAACAGTATTAGACGCAGTTTTAATTCAGCGTGCTATAATAAATATGTAAAAATTTGTAAAGATACAATTACCCCTCTTGAAGTAGACCCTAAGACTTACTTCAAGAGGGGTTTGCTATAATAAAAAATTTATATATGATTCCTTCGCTTTAATAGTTGTGATAGCTTAAAACAAAAAGGTCGTAGCCTTCTTATGCTACACCAGATTGTAATTATTGTTCTGTAAAATAAATTATCACAATCAATTATTTTCTCTTTTCGTTTAAAGCTTTTTACCACTGCAATAATTTGAGAAGCTTCTATTTCTTCAGTCCATATTTGGCTATCACCGTTAATTAACAGCTTATTATCAGAGAGTAGCTTAGTAATTCTATGCAAAACAACCTTGCCATCTGCACGTTTAAAAAGAATAATATCATATTTTTTGTATGGTTTAACAGCAGTAGATACTAAATGTACAACATCTCGGTTGCTATATAGTGTAGGTGTCATACTTGTGCCGGTTACAGTCAGAGGAAAAACTCCGTTTTGAGCAACCGTGTTTTCTATTAAAGCTAGTAATTCATCAGTACTGTAAACCTTCTTATTGCATTTTTCCATTTTTATGACCATTCCTTTTCGCTTCGCTACAAGGCACAAAAATAAAATGAAAGTGGATTGTAGCAAAGAAATGTAATTTGTTAAAATATACTTAAAAAGCAAACACACTACAGAACACGTGAAGGTGAGTAGGAACAGCGAAAGCTGAACTGAATTTTTATGTGTGTCGGATGCTCTTTCAAGCACAAATAATTAGGGCATTGAACCCTGTAAACTTATCTTTGGAGAGACGGACTACTTCAATCTTTCAATGAGCATCCAGTCCCTGTTTGTTTTCTCAAAATAACTTTTTTGAGGGATGTGTATGTTAAAAATTGTTTACCCCATATGCTGTGGAATAGATGTCCACAAATCATTTATCGTAGCTTGCATAGCTTCAACAAACGATAATGGTGTTACAACTTACAAAAGCAAGCGTTTTTCTACTTTTACAGGAGATCTCAGAAGATGTGCAAACTGGCTTTCTGAAAACAACTGTAAAGATGTTTGTATGGAATCAACAGGCAAATATTGGATTCCTGTTTATAATATTCTTGAATTAACTTGCAATATTGTTCTTGCTCACCCTAAATATGTTAAAGCTATCAAAGGTAAGAAAACCGATAAAAGAGATGCTAAATGGATTGCTGATATTTTTAAACACGATTTAATCTCTGGTAGTTTTATTCCTCCAGCCGATATTCGCCAATTAAGAGATTTAGTGCGTTATCGTCATAAACTAACTAATTTTAATGTTGGTGAAAAAAATCGTGCTCAAAATTGTCTAACTGTTTCTAATATCAAGTTAGATGATGTCTTCTCTGATGTGTTTGGTAAAGCTTCTTCAAATATTATCAATGCTCTTCTTCTGAATCCATCTGAAAAAATTTCAGATGTGTCTAATTTTAGAACCAAACATATGAAAGCTACCGATGAACAAATCATCGAAGCAATCGACGGCAACATCTCTAAAGAACAAGCTGAAAAATTAACTATTATTCGAGCTCATATGGATTGCCTTGAGGTTTGCAAATTAAATCTTGATTCTGTTATTCTTGGTATTGCCGAGAAGTACCTGCCACAGCTTAATCTTATTTCGACTGTTCCAGGTATCAAGTCCTTTTCTGCTATATCCATCATCGCAGAAATCGGTGTTGATATGTCTGTGTTTCCAACATCAAAACATTTATGCTCTTGGGCAGGTTTAACTCCTCAGAACAACGAGAGTGCTGGTAAAAAGAAAACTACTCGTATCAGTCGAGCAGGTGCTTACATTAAGCCACTATTGGTACAATGTGCTCTTGCTGCAATTAAAAGCAAAAGCTCAATTGAAATTCGTAATCGCTATCTTGCTCTCAAGAAACGCAGAGGTCACAAGAAAGCTATTATCGCAATAGCTCGAATGCTTCTTACTGCAATCTACAACATACTTAAAAAGAATGAACCTTACAATCCAGATTTATATCACAAATCCGATTTACCTCCTCAGCACAGAACAGTTTCTGTTGATGAGGCCATTTTCATTCTTCAAAGACAAGGTTATATTGTAACTTCTCCATCTTAACTTTAATTACATATTTATTTTTTGACTACCTCTTGGTAGTCTGCTTTCCTATGCCCATTTTTACTCGGGGTATATATCTATGTTCTTTCAAACTTATTCTCCCTTATACTAACACCTATTAAAATACCAGACATCTTGTTGGCATAATTTTTTCAGTACTTTGTTCTTGTTCTTGATAAGCTACAGGTTGCGTTATCGTTTGTGTTCTAAGCAAATTCTGCTAGGTAATCTATTAATTGTTTAAACAGGATTAGTATTAATTTTATATAATTATTATAGCATATAATTAACTTGCTGTAAAAGAATAGTCTTAAATCAGAATAAATATTTTTTTAAAATATACAAATTGTTAATAAATTATAAATAATAAAGTAAAAAATTGTATAAATATACAAAAACAGTGTTGCATATTTTCTGTTTATGCTACTATACATTCAAAAAAATTAATGATATAATTAGAGCATAAAATATTAGGAGTTTTGTATAGTAAATTTTGTAAGAAAGGTGAGTTTATATGATATATGACGATATTTTAGCCGAACGCAAGGATAAGGTTGTGTATAGAGTAGATAATACAGTTGTAAAGCTATTTGATAACAGTATGCATCCAAAGTCTGATATTCTTAATGAAGCGTTAAATCAATCAAGAGTAGAAGAAACGGGCTTGCCAATCCCTTTGTTAAAAGGATTTTCAATAATAGACGATAAATGGGCTATTACTATTGATTATGTAAATGGTAAAACCTTACATCAGCTTATTTGTGAAAATCCAGATAAAGCAGACGAATATCTTGATTTGTTTGTAGATTTACAAATTGAGGTGCATAGCAAAAAAGCACCACTATTAACTAAGCTTAAGGATAAAATGAACAGAAAAATCTCAACGCTTACACAGCTTGATCCTACACTAAGATATGAATTACATACAAGGCTAGAATCTATGCCAAAGCATACAAAGGTATGTCACGGAGATTTTAACCCTACAAATGTAATAATAGACCAGAATGGCAAGGCTTATATAATCGACTGGTCGCACGCTACTCAGGGCAACGCTTCTGCTGATGTAGCTAGAACCTATATGCTCTTTTTGCAGAATAAACCAGAATTAGCAGATAGATATTTAAAGCTGTTTTGCACCAAAAGCAATACAGCAAGGCAATATGTACTTCAATGGATGCCAATAGTTGCTGCTTCGTTGCTTACAAATGATTTGCAAGAGGATAAAGAGTTTTTAATGAAATGGATAGACGCTATTGAATATTAATAAAAAGTTTTTTGTTAATTAGCAGGCTAGCATATATTGTAAGAACATTGTAAATTTTATCAATGAACATTTTGATATAATATTAAATTGAGGAGGTTATATTTATATTGACTTTTATCCTGTTGTAAAAGCAATGTAAGTAATTGGTGATTAACGGATAATATCAAATATGGTTTTTGTATTTATTAATATTGAATATTAACATACAGTAGAAATAATTTAGCAATATTTTCCTGTTGAAATATTAATAAATGGTAATTATAATAATCTTATATTGGGAGGTATGATATTATGACACTAAATACTGAATTAACTTTAAGGGTTTTTAAGGCTTTTGACGATGTAAACAGAATTAAAATCATCAATCTTTTAAAAAGAGAAACAATGTGTGGTTGCAAAATACTAGAGGAGCTTGATGTTTCTCAACCTACGCTTTCACATCATATGAAGATTTTATGTGAAAGTGGTATTGTTGATAGCTACAAAACTGGCAAATGGACTATGTACTCATTATCAGAAAAGGGTATTGAAAATGCCAGAAATATTCTTGGCTGCTTACAAGGTGTATAATTGGTTACTGATAAAGACTGAAGGCTATACTAATTGGTATAGTTTTCAGTCTTTATTTTTTTAAAAGTATTGACAATTATAGTTGTCAATTGTAATTTATGACAAGAATGATTGTCATAAATTATGAAGTTTATAGAAATAAACAGAGTTTATTTTTTTTATTAAAAAATAG
>JAXJJE010000082.1:0-2203 GCA_036298405.1 Acutalibacteraceae bacterium | reverse complement strand
TCTCTTGCCTGATTTACTGCATTCTGACCAGTTGTTGCGTCAAGAACGATTAAAAATTCCTTGTCAGCATCTGGAAGCTCTCTGTCGATAATCCTGCTGATTTTATTCAGCTCACCCATAAGGTGCTTTTTGTTGTGTAGTCTGCCTGCTGTATCTACAATGATTACATCTGCTTTTCTTGCCTTTGCTGCTGAAATTGCGTCAAATACAACTGCTGCTGGGTCTGAGCCCTCTTTTTGCTTTATAATACCACACTGTGCTCTGTCTGCCCAGATTTCAAGCTGGTCGATAGCCGCAGCACGGAAGGTATCGGCAGCAGCTAATAGCACGTGCTTACCCTGCATACGCAAATTATTTGCAAGCTTACCAATAGTTGTAGTTTTACCAACACCATTTACACCTATAACAAGAATAACAGATGGCTTTGTGTTTATATTAAGCTCTTCGCCACCTCTTAGCATATCGGCTGTGATTTCTCTCAGCAATCTATGAACCTCGTTAGGGTCAGTTACACCCTCTTTTTTAACTCTTGCACGAAGCTCTGTGGTGATTTTGTTGGCTGTATTCATACCAACATCACCCATTATAAGAAGCTCCTCCAGCTCCTCGAATAATTCTTCATCAATCTTTGTAAAGGATTTAAGCATACTGTCAATCTGATTTACAACAGTATCTCTTGTCTTTTTAAGACCCTCTTTAATTTTACTAAAAAATCCCATTTCTCTCATCCTTTCTTATATATTTTATATTTTAATGCATATTCAGCTTAGATGCAACCTCTGACGCACGAAGTGACAACAGCTTTGAAACACCCTTATCCTGCATTGTTACACCATATAGTACGTCGGCTTCTTCCATTGTACCACGACGGTGTGTAATAAGAATAAACTGTGTGTTGTCGTTCATAATACGCAGATATTGTGCAAAACGGTCTACATTAACCTCGTCAAGTGCAGCTTCAATCTCGTCCATTACGCAGAATGGTGCTGGGCTTACCTTCATTATAGCAAAATATAGTGCTATAGCAACAAGTGCTTTTTCACCACCAGATAGTGCTTCAAGATGTACTACTATTTTTCCTGGTGGATGTACTATAATTTCTATACCACTTGTAAGTACATCCTCTGGGTTTGTAAGCTCCAGGTGTGCCTTACCACCACCAAATAGCTCTACAAAGGTTTTTGAGAAGTGACCGTTTATCTGGTTAAAGCGTTCTACAAAAAGTTCCTTCATCTGCTTTGTAAGGTCGCCTATTAAACGCATAATTTCTGTTTTAGACTTTTCTACATCTGCAACCTGTAAAGTCATAAATTTATGACGCTCTGAAACCTCTTTGTATTCTTCAATAGCAGATACATTAACATTACCAAGTGACTTAATTTTACTTTTTAGCTCATTTAGTCGTTTTTTAGCTGTGTTTGGATTTTCTATCGGCTTAGATTTTTCTTCTGCCTCTCGTGGAGTAAGCTCGTATTCTTCCCATAGCTTGCTGATAATATCATCATACTGCTTTTGTAAATTCAGCTTACGTTCTTCAAGCTTAGACAGCTCTCTGCCTGCTGTTTCACGCTCATTTAGCTTGTCACGCTCTGCCTGACGAAGCTTTGCTGCTTTACCATCGGTTTCGGTACGTTCTTTATTTATTTTATCAATTTTCTGCTGAGATGCTTTTGATTTTGCTGTAAGCTCGTTTAGCTGTTGCTGTAAAAATTCAAGCTGTGTGTCTATAGCTTCGTTTCTGCTTGTGTAATCAGCTATTTCTCTTTTTAAGGACTCCTTACGGATATTCCTTGTATTTTCATTTGTAAGTGCAAGCTTTATCTCTGCATTGATATTTTCAATATCCTTTTGTGCAGTAACAATTTCTAGCCTTATATTCTGTAGCTTATTAGCTAACTCCTCACGCTTTTGTGAAAGCTCGGCTCTGCCGTCTGTAATACTGCTTGAAGCCTTCTCTGCCTTTTCTATTTCTTTTGTTATTTCATCAAGCTCTCGCTGTGACTGTAAATGTATTGTAGATTGACTTTCTACCTTTGCTGTAAGCAATAGAATTTCGTTTTCTAAATCTGTTAGCGATGTATTTAAAGTTGAAACCTCTGCCTTACTGCTTTTTAGTACAGCCTCAATCTTGATTTTTTCTTCCTGAGCCTTTGAAAGCTCTGCACGGGTGCTTATGATGTCAGCTTCTGTTGATGCATAATCC
>JAXJJE010000081.1:0-4608 GCA_036298405.1 Acutalibacteraceae bacterium | reverse complement strand
TCTGTAAAGTAAGCAGGTACTGTAATAACAGCCTGTGTTACTGTTTCGCCAAGGTAAGCCTCAGCGTCTGCCTTTAGCTTAGCTAGTACCATAGCAGAAATCTCCTGTGGAGAATAAGCCTTGCCGTCTATATTAACTTTATAATCTGTACCCATTTCTCTTTTAATAGAAGCGATTGTTCTGTCTGGGTTAGTTACAGCCTGTCTTTTAGCAACCTGACCAACCATTCTTTCGCCTGTTTTTGAGAAAGCAACTACTGAAGGAGTTGTTCTTGCACCCTCTGCATTTGCGATAACTACAGGCTCGCCACCCTCGATAACTGCTACACATGAGTTTGTTGTACCTAAATCAATACCAATTGTCTTTGCCATAATAAAATTCCTCCGATTATATTATATATTAATAGTAAGTAGTTTTTATATTTATTATTCTTATTAATTTAATGCTATTTAGTCGCAGTTTGCAACCTGTACCATAGCGTGTCTTATAATTTTGTCACCAGTTTTATAACCCTTCTGGAAAACCTGAGCAATAGTATTCTCGCCCAAAGAGTCATCCTCTACCTTCATAACAGCGTTGTGAAGCTCTGGGTTAAACTCGTCACCTGTTTCGCCAAAGGTTTCTACACCAAGCTTTTCAAGAGTAGACTTAAACTGATTGAAAATAAGCTCAATACCCTTTTTATACTCGTCAGGTGCATTCTCCAGTGACTTTAACGCCATATCTAAGCTATCTCCTACAGGTAAAAGCTCTGTAATTGCTCTTGCTGTAGCATCTGCATAGATATTAGCCTTATCTGCTGTTGTTCTTCTGCGATAATTTTCATACTCAGCAGCCAAACGCAAATAAGCCTCATTTTTAGCTTTAAGCTCCTTTTCAAGCTTGCTTTCTGCTGTTTCTTCCACTACCTCTGTAGCCTCTTCGGTTGTTTCCTCTGTTGCCTCTACAACCTCTTCAGTTACAGTTTCTTTTTCTTTTGATTTCTTACTCAAAATGTATCACCATTCCTTTATATCATTAACACTGTTAAGTGTATCAAAAGCTTATTAAAATTATTCTAAAAGCTCTGTTATCAGCTTACCACACATCTGCGAAATATAATCTGTATACGCTACAACCTTTGTATAGTTCATTCTTATAGGCCCTAATACAGCAAGTGCACCTGCTTCGGTATCCTGTACTGTATAGCGAGAAACTACAACGCTGGCTGAGTATACATCTGGTATTTCTGACTCTGTGCCTATATAGGTAGAAATTCTGCTGTGCTTTTTAAGCAGCAGCTCCTCCTGTGCAGGCTTATCCTGCAAAAACCTATATATACTCCGTAGCTGTTCAACTGTAAATTCGCCTGTTTGTAAAAGATTTGACAAGCCGTAATTTACAATATTAATAACAGAAGCCTCTTTTGCTGCGTCCATTATTGCAAGCAATGCCTGTGGCATAAAGATAAGCACATCGCCCAACGCAACAGCAACGGTTTGAACAAACGCCGGTGTAATCATATTAAGCCTTACACCATTCAGCATTTCGTTTAATGCTCGTTCAAATATGCTCAAAATCTCATCTGTTATGTTGTAGTCACATCTGAACAGTCTGTTTTTAACCATACCCTTAGAGGTTATCATAACCATCATTGTTGTGTGCTTACTTATCTGTACGATTTTAATTCTTTCAACGGTGGTATCGTCAGTTGGTGGTGTGGTGCTTACTGCAACATAGCCAGTTAGCTGAGATAATATTTCTGCACCCTTGTTAAGAATATGCTCGGGGTCGTCTGCAACAGCTGTAAGCACATCGTCTATCGCTCGGCGTTCTCGAGTGCTAAGCTGTATAGGCTCTACCAGATGGTCAAGATAATATCTGTAACCAAGCTGTGTAGGTATTCTGCCAGCAGATGTATGTGGCTGAATAAGATAACCCATTTCTGACAAGCTTGCCATTTCGTTACGAACAGTAGCAGATGAAACCGAAAAATCTAAGAAATCAAGCAAAAGCTTTGAGCCCATAGGCTCGCCTGTTTCGATATACTGCTTAATTATAGCATTCAGTATTTTGCCCTTTCTTACAGGTAGCTCCATATTTACCACCTCGTGTTCGTAGGTTTTTGTGTTTTAGCACTCTAGCATTTAGAGTGCTAATGTAATTATAATGTACCATCATTTACCTATTTTGTCAAGGATATGTTTGTAAACTAATTGTTAATGTGTACCAATACTCAAAACACCTTGTTCACAAATAAGAAACATAATTTAAAAAGTACATTAATTTCAGCAAATGCTATTTTTGTACATAGTTCAACTACAAAAATATAAACACTAACAACCTTTCCATTTTAAAATACTTGCCAAATATAATATTGACTATCCATCAAAATTTATTTATACTTATAATCAGCAAAATATAATCTCTGCAAAAAGGAGGAGATTGTTATGTTGATAGCTATATTAGCTGGTGCTGTGTGCATAATAATAGCAATATTGCTTTTTGCACCAATGTTTCGCCATGCGTTACTGTTCAGACCTGTAGCGTTGTTTTTCTTGTTTGAGGGTATCTGGATAATGTTTGACTACCTTATTTCACAGCTGTGGCCTGGTGTTGAAGCTATGATGTGGGTACACTATGCAGGTGTAATAATATTTGGTGGATATTTAATGGTATGCCTTATATACAGCAAGCCTAAAAAAGAAAAGCACAAAGGCTCTAAAGGCAGAAAAACAAGACGTTCAACCGAAAAGGAATAGCAAGAGGTAAAATAATGGTTTACTTATACATTGTCGCTTTTTTTCTAATAGGAATTTACCTTATAATCACAGGTATTAAGGATTATCGTATTTTGCTTGTACCAGGTGTTTATTTTTTATTCTTGGGTGCATGGTGGCTGGCAGATGTATTACTTACAGAGGTTAATTTACTTGGTGGAATATACTCGTGGATTATACGGGCAATTTCAGCCGTAATACTTCTTGTAACAGGAATTATTTATTATTTTAAGTATTACAAGCCAAACAAGGACGAAAATATAAACAAATAATTTTTTCTACATTAAATCTGGTATATCTGTATTGTATAAAAAACTTTATATTCAAAAAAATTTTGAAAAACACTTGAAATTTCAACAAAAAAATGCTATTATATGTTGTACTTGAGTATGGGCAAAGGAGGTGCACTAGATGCCAAACATTAAATCAGCTAAGAAGAGAGTTAAGGTTACAGCTACAAAGAACGCTAGAAACAAGGCTTTCAAATCAGCTCTTAGAACATCAGTTAAGAACGCTCACATTGCAATTGACACAAACGCTGCTGACAAAGCAGAGGCAGTTCGTCTTGCAGTTAAGAAGATTGACACAGCAGTAAGCAAGGGTATTCTACACAAGAATACAGCAGCTAGAAGCAAGTCTGCACTAGCCCGCAAGCTAAACGCATCAGCGTAATTTAAGTTAATCTGAATAAACATTACAAGCAGAGCCTATGCCCTGCTTTTTTGTTTTTTTTATACAGCAATAAATGCTGTTAATAGTCCTATTCTCAATCTAAAAATTTCAACTCTACAAGTTATCACTTATTTCAATAAGTGTCATAAAACGTACAACGGCTCGCAGAATCCACGTGGTTTCTGCGAGCTTTTATTTTATCACACCTACAGCCCTATTCTCAAAAGAGAAATTTATACCAATACTAAACACCATATAAGTACGGTAAATCATATTTAAATAAAACTCTAAAAAAGCTACACAGTAAATATACCGTGTAGCTTTTAAAGCATAGTTATTTAATTTATTACTTATCTCTTCTGCCGTTGTGTCTGTTGTTTCTTGGACGTGCTGGCTGTGGGTTATTCTCTGGTGTTAAGCCCTCAACCTCGATAAGTGCCTCTCTTCTTGAAAGATTTAATCTGCCCTTATCATCAATCTCAAGAACCTTTACGATGATAATATCCCCAACTGTTACAACATCCTCAACCTTTTCTGTACGCTTTACATCAAGCTGAGAAATGTGGCACAAGCCCTCTTTACCAGGTGCAATCTCAACAAAAGCACCAAAGTCCATTAGTCTTGTAACCTTACCCTTATAAATTGAGCCTGGCTCTGGGTCTCTTGCGATTGTTTCAACAATAGTTAATGCACGCTTACAGTTGTCCATATCAATACCACTGATAAATACATTACCCTCTTCGCTGATGTCAATCTTAACCTCGCACTCAGCCTGAATCTCTTTAATTACCTTACCACTCTTACCGATAATCTCGCTGATTTTATCAACAGGAACAAGAGTTGTAAGCATTTTTGGAGCATACTTAGATAGCTCTTCTCTTGGCTCTGGAATAGCCTTTAGCATAATCTCATCAAGGATATAATTTCTAGCCTTATGAGTCTTAGCAAGAGCCTCTTTAACCATTTCTGGTGTTAAGCCTGAAATCTTAAGGTCCATCTGGATAGCTGTGATACCGTCGTGTGTACCTGCAACCTTAAAGTCCATATCACCAAAGAAGTCCTCAAGACCCTGAATATCAACCATTGTCATCCAACGGTCACCCTCTGTAATAAGACCACAAGAAATACCAGCAACAGGAGCCTTTATAGGTACACCTGCGTCCATAAGTGCAAGTGT
>JAXJJE010000080.1:0-4553 GCA_036298405.1 Acutalibacteraceae bacterium | reverse complement strand
TTGATGATACTGGTTTTGAAAATCTGTATCATCTTGAGCTTATAAAGTCAGTTGATGCATGGAAGCTACTTGCAAAAACTGACCACGAAAAGGTTAAGGTAGCTGTAATTGATACCGGTGCTGATATAGAGCATGAGGATATAAAAAATGTAATCAATAAGGATTTATCTGTGCGTATTTCAGCAGACGGTATAGTTTGCCCACTTAAAAACGACAGCGACGCACACGGTACTCATGTAAGTGGTATTATTGCCGCAGAGGCTAACAATGGTGTTGGTATAGCTGGTGTAGGCTCTGCATTTGATAACAGTGCCATTGACCTGATAGGAATTGGCTGTGATGTAGGCTATGCTGGCATTTTCAGCACAATAAGTGTGTACAGAGCTGTAAAGTATGCAGTAGAAAACGGTGCAAGAGTTATCAATATGTCATTAGGTGGCAGAGGTGACTATAAGAATATATTCCAGACTGCTGTTACACTGGCTGTAAACAGTGGCTGTGTGGTTGTATGTGCTGCTGGTAACGACAGCTCAACCGACCCTCATTATCCATCTGACTGTGAGGGTACTATCAGTGTTATAGCACTTGATGAAACAGGTAACGCAAGAGCCGACTTCTCAAACTATGGCTCAACAAAAAATAAAATTTCTGCACCGGGTGCTCCTGTGTACAGTACAATCCCAGATAATGCTTACGAAAGATTTCAGGGTACATCAATGGCTTCTCCTGTTGTTGCTGCTGTAGCAGGTATGGTGCTTTCGGTTAATCCTAAGCTTACAGTTGAAGAGGTTAAGGATATTATCTATAGCACAGCAGATGATATAAATGGTGGTGGCTATGATGATGACTTTGGCTATGGCAGAGTAAATGCCTATGAAGCTGTTAAAAAGGCTATAGGATACCAGAGTGTGGCAACTCCTGTTGCTATTAAGCTTTCCAATAGTAAAATAGAGCTTGCAAAGGGCTCTACAGCTAAGCTAAGTGGCACAGTTACACCACAAAACGCTGTGCAGACTGTAACCTACCACAGTGAAAACGAGGGTATTGCAACAATAAACACCAATGGTGTTATCACAGCAAAATCTTCTGGTACTACTTCTATTGTAGCCTGTACAGTAAATAATATAATAACCCGTTGCGAGGTTACAGTTAAAGATGCTGGTAATACAAAGCTGCAAAAGCCAACAGCAGATACAGTACAGACAGGTGACTCAACAGGTGCAACAATAAAATGGGACAAGGTTGAAAATGCTGACTACTATCAGATTTATGCCAGCGAGGAAGAAGACACCGGCTATACATATATAGGCTCTACTTATAATACAACCTATTCTATTGATATGTTTGATTTATATGCAATACCAGCAAGTACAGTCTATTTCTTAAAGGTTAAGGCAGTTGCGTCTGATAACAGTGTGTCTGACAGTGAATTCAGCGACAGAATAGCGTATGTATATACTGGTCAGGAGCCATATCTGAATGCAGAGATTATAGCAGAAGAAGGCTATGGCACCGGTTTATTTGTACATTGGGGTGCTATAGTATCCTCAGAGCTTTACAGGGTGAATACAGATACCAACGAGTCTGTATTGCTTAAAACCTTTGGCGAAAACAGAAAGGATAACTACTACTACGACAACAAGGGTGAGCTTGAAGAGGGTACAAACTATAAATATGTTCTTAAGCTGTTTAATACCTATAAGGGTGTTAAGTATTACGGCTTTCAAAGCGAATTCAGCTTTAAATACTCGGTAGATGACCCTGTTATAGAAAATTGTGGCGAGCCACATATTAATGGTATAAAATATGATAATAACATGATTGGCATCTCAATGCTTCTTGATGATGAGCGTATTTTGAACAGAGTATATGTTTCGAATGACAATGGTAAATCATGGTTTGAGGATTCTACTCTTATCGGTAGCAGAGATGAATACACTGATTACACTCTTTATGAAGTAAAATTAAAGCCAGAAACTAAATATCTGGTTAGATATAAGTATTATGAAACTGGTCTGACTGCAGGATTATACCGTAACTGCAGTAAATACAGTAATATAGTTGCTTTAACTACACCACCAATAATTGAAGCACCAGTGCTTTCTGTTACAAGGAATAATAATAACCAGCCAGTTTTAAGTTGGACAGGTGGCGATGTAAACGAAGGCTTCTATACTATATATCGCAGAGATGAGGGTAGCTCAGACTGGAAGATGCTCTGGACTTATGTAAGGGAGTATGAGTTTACAGACAGAAAGGTAAATGATAATCAGATATATTACTATAAGGTAGTATATACAGACAGTACAGCAGATGTTATCTTTGATGTTGACAGCAGTATAAAAACAGAGGCTTTGAATCATCAGAGCGAAGAAAGTAATATTGTCCGTTACAGAATGGATACACCTGCAAAAGAAATAAGCTCTGCTGAGGTTTCAAAAATAGATGATGTTGTATATAAAGGAGAGGTAGAGCTGCCAGCCTTTACTGTTACATATAAGGGTAAGAAACTGAGAAAAAATATTGACTATGTGGCATATAGCAGTAACAACGACAAGGTAGGCAGAGCCAGTATAAGGATAACAGGTATAGGTGAATATAGTGGCGAAAAGGTTGTTTTCTTTAATATTCTTCAGCCAGAAAGTGAAAAGCCTGTTACGTATAATGTTGTATACAAAGATTACGATGGTACAATTCTTTCTACACAAAAGGTAGTTAAGGGTACAAACGCTGTACAGCCTCCTGCACCAAAACGCTCTGGCTATATATTTACAGGCTGGAGTAGCAACGCAAACAACGTTATGGCTAACACAATAATTACGGCTACCTACAAAAAGGTTAGCGAAAAGCTTTACACTGTAACATTTGTAGATAGAGATAATAAGGTTATTTCACAGCAAAAGGTAGAGCTTGCAGGTGCTGCAACAGCTCCAAATCCACCAGTGTATAATGGCTATGAGTTTACACACTGGAATCACAGCGACTACACAAACGTAACAAATAATATGGTTGTAAAAGCAAAGTACAGGGCTACTCGCTTTGAGGCTGGTAATGGTACAGAGAATGACCCTTATGTAATCTCTACACCAGAGCAGCTTGATTACTTCTCTTATGTAATCAACAACGAAAATGCCAAGTATGCTTCAGCACACTATGTGCTTGCAAATAGTATCTATTATAATGATATTACAGACTATGAAACATGGGGACAAAGTGACATTACAGGCGACCTTACTCATCCTGAAAATATCTGGGTACCTGCCGGTGTAGAGGTTGACGATGGAGGAGTTCAGAATTGCTTCCGTGGTACATTTGACGGTAAAGGAAATTCTATATATGGATTGTATGTATATGATTTATCCAAAAACTATATAGGCTTTATCGGTAATGCACAGAATGCAGTAATTCGTAATATTGGTATCGAGAATAGCTATCTGGGAACAAAGGGCAACTATGTTGGTGCTCTTGTAGGCAGATTCAGCAGCCTTGTAAGTAGCTCAGAAATCTACTGTTGCTTTGCAAGAGATAACAATATTATAGGTGATTCTTATGTTGGTGGTCTGGTTGGTGAAATAATAACAATTAATTCAACAGCACAAACAAAAATAACAAACTGCTATACAGATAACAGCTATGTAAAATCTCCTAGTGGTAACCACCTTGGTGGTTTTTCGGGTGTAATTCATTCCAATGGCTCTTACACAGTTGTACAGAGATGTTATTCGTCAAACTATATAGAGTTTATGGGTGATAATCCTGTAGCTGGATGGTTCAGTGGTGATATTATCAAGGCAGAGAACAGCCTGCTTACTGTATGGGGCTGTTACTGCATAGATTACGGCTACGGTACTGACTATAACAGCCATGACCCATTTGAGGGTATAGCTGTAGAGGGTGTAGAAATAGAAAGAATTTATGCAGAAGATTTTCTGAATGCTGATTTTACACACCTTCTTGAATATACCGATGATGAGGGCGTTGCAAATAATTGCGATGCAGTATGGGTATTCAATGAGGAAGATGTACCAAGACTGTATATTGAAAACGGAAAATATCGTGCAGAGTTTTATATGCAGAATGAGCTGTGCTACTTTGTTGTATTAAAAGAAGGCGAAAAGCTGAACGTGCCTTATATGAATACTGATTATGGCTATACTGCAACAGGCTGGAGTGGTAACATTCCTGAATATATGCCAGATAGTAATTTAACATTCTTTAATATGCTTAAACAAAACAGCTATACTGTAGAGTTTTACTTTAATAATAAGCTTATTGAAACTAAATCCTATTACGAAAATGATGAAATCGTTCCACCAGTAATTGATGGCAAAGAGGTAATCTGGAAGGATTTACCACCAGTAATGCCTGAGCAAAGCATAAAGGTTTATGGATATGATTATCAGCTTGGCGATGTAAACAATGACGGTGATATTACTGTAACAGATGTACTTATGGTTATGAAATACACCATAAACGACCCTAAATGCGGTAATGTTGGTAACACATATACAATTACAGTTTCACAGTGATATAGTTGTAATTTAATGTTTATA
>JAXJJE010000079.1:0-8350 GCA_036298405.1 Acutalibacteraceae bacterium | reverse complement strand
GGATATACCAAGCAAGCATCTGTCGCTATTTTCGTATCCACCAAAAAATCTGTAATTACTCACCTTTGATTTTTTTAGGTGCTGTGTTAAAACAGAAATTTGCTGTTCGTTTAAAAATCCAATAAATGTAGGGTACTGTTTTTTTGCAGAGGCTGTGATAATATCGTCAAGCCTTGCAATTAACAAAGCATTTTCGTTAGTCATAAATTACTCTGTTATCTGTAAGCCATTGCTCTGAAGCTCGTCGATAAGACTATCGCCTGTAAGCTCTACATTATTTGGTGTAATTATAAAAATGTTTTTTGCTATACGCTGAACCTTACCACCACTTACATAGGCACAGCCACTTAAAAAATCTACAATTCGCTTTGACTCGTCACGTGGTGTGTCTTCAAAATTAAGCAAAACTGTGTGTGATTTAACAAGCTCGTCAGCAATGTGCACTGCATCGTTATTAAAGCTTACAGGCTTAAAAAATACAACCTGTAGCCTTGCAGTAGCATTAATATTAAGAATTTTATTAGAATAGTATGACGATGTAGCCAAGCCACTTGAATAGCTTGGTGATGTGTCGTAATATTCTTCGTTTGAATAATTTGTATATGTGTCAAGAGAAGAGCCTGTGTATGACTCTTCGTAATAATCATCCTCTAAATCATCACTGTACCTTTTGCTATATGATGAGTCAGAGTAATCGTCATCTCTGTTTCTTCTATTTGTTTTATAATCTTTATCTCTGCTTCGTCTTGAAGCTCGATCTTCGTCATCAAGCTCCTCTGGAACACTCCACAGATTTTTAAATTTACTTCCAAACCCTGCCACTTTGTACCTCCAAATTATTTATAAATTCTGGCACCAAATAGTGATGAACCAATTCTTACCATATTGGCACCACACTTTATGGCTTCTTCGTAATCAGAGGACATTCCCATAGATAAGTAGTCCATACTAACATTATCTAACTTTTTGCCCTTAATGTCAATAAATAAATTATACATACTTGAAAAATATGCAGAAATTGTTTTAGGGTCGTCACAAATAGGTGGTATTGTCATTAATCCCTTTATGTTAACACCCTCCAGCTTGCTTACTTCACTACAAAGCTCCTCTAGCTGTTCTGGGAATACACCCGATTTACTTTCTTCCTTGCCAATATTCACCTCAAGCAAAATATCGGTTGATTTATTATGCTTTAAGCTCTGCTTTGCAATCTCTGTAGCTAGCTTTACGCTATCTACAGATTGTATCATATCTACCTTATCTACAATTTGTCTTACCTTATTGCTTTGTAGATGACCTATAAATTGCAATGACGCTTTGCTTAAATCATATCCATCATACTTTGAAAGTAGCTCTTGCACCTTGTTTTCGCCTATATATTTAAGTCCTAGGCTGATAGCGTAGTTAATATATTCTACATCTACTGTTTTAGTAGCTGAAAGAAAAATAATATCCTCTCTTGTTCTGCCACTTGCAATAGCAGCATTAGTGATATTTTCTTCTATAGTATTAAAATTATAATTTATATCATTCAATTTTTGTTGATTGCTTAACAATTTTTCCTGCATATAGGTCTGTTCCCTCCGTAACTATTTTATCGTACAGCTTAATTGTACTGCCACTGAATAGTTTTTCGTTTTCTTGGTCTGTGTCACAAATTACATATTGGTCTGTTTCGTACAATTTAATTATCTCTTTAAACTTCAATTCGTTACCGTATAAAATATAAACACCTTCCACTATCTTTTCTACTGTGCTTGTTGTGCCGTCGGCATTTTCTTTTGTTGTGGTAACCTTATCTTTATGTACAGCTGTTTTATCTACCTTGATACCCGAATATGTTCTAACAGATATATCAACTTCCTCTGACCTTATTTTGGCAAGAGTATTGTTCATATTTTCACATTCTAATACAACAACTGCATTACCAGTTTTTGCGTCATCATTAACTGCAACAACTCTTGCTGTTAGAGTATCTGCCGAAGCATATGGGATATTTATATTTACCATATCATATATTTCTTTAAATTCCTCTGCCTCTTTACTTGTCATTGGACAACAGATATACCAGTTTACATCAGAGATAACATTGCCTATAACATTTAAAGGTATCTCCTGTGGTGGTGTATCCTTTACCCTTGCAAGCTCGCTGTAGGTTATTGCAGGAACCTTTTGGTAATCGTACAATAGCTCACAGCCATCTGTCTGGCTTGTAAAAACACCAGACTTTTGTGATGATATCTGAGCAATGGCTGGCTTTGTTGTTTGCAATAATGAATCAAGCTGTGTCTGTAGCTCGTTTAATCTTGCATTAAAGTCAATATTTTTTCCTGTTGTAACCTGCTTTGAATTAAGCGAATGTAATAAATCGCCCATTGTGCTTTTAGCTCTTGTTAGGTCGTTATTCTGAACATCTATAATAAAATCTGTTAGCTGGTCGTTAAGTGATGAATTTATAGCTTCAAGCGAAGTGCCTGTAACCTTTGTCATTGCACTTAGCTTTTTAATGTTTTCTATTTCTTTATTTATTTCATCAATTTTAGTGATACTAATTGCGTCTGTTTCGGTTTCGTAAACATTGGCAATTATACCATTTAGTGCAACCGAGCTACAATCGTTTACGTTATAGTGCAAAACTCCACCATTGTCGTTTGTTATGTAGCTTTCTTGTCTGAAAATATATGCTTCTGATTTTAGCACCTTAGACACTGTTTCGTACTGTGCAGCCTCTACGTGTACCATTGAAAAGCTTGTAGTAAGCATTGAAACAAACACATATATTAAAATTACTGCTATAAGTATTGGAATTATATATTTCAGCTTACTGCCGGTAGATGTTTTTTTTCTTTTCATTTTATCACCCTATCAGTTGATTTATTTTAATATATTACTTTGGTTTATAGTATCAATAGCCTTATTTATAGCTTCCTCTGTAGTTAATTCATCTGTAAGCAACCACTTTATATTTTCGTTTCTTCTGAACCATGTAAGCTGTCTTTTTGCGTATCTTCTTGTTTCTCTTTTAAGATTTTCCAGTGCTTGCTCTAGTGTGGTATCGCCTGTAAAAAACGGCTCTAGTTCCTTATAGCCTATTGCCTTTACAGCTGTAGATGAATACTCTTGCTTTCTAAATTCCTCTGCCTCTTGTATAAGTCCTGCTTCTACCATTAAATCTACACGCTTGTTTATTCTATCATATAATTTTTGTCTGTCTTTACAGCTTAGTGCTATATAAACTGCTTTGTATGGTGACGGTACAAGCTTAGATTCTCTTATATGCTGTGTCATAGTTTTACCTGTAGTAAGGTAAATTTCTATTGCACGAATTAATCTTCTGTGATTTGAGGTGCCTATTCTTTGTGCTGATTCTTCATCAAATTCAGCTAACTCATTCAAAAGCACATCTGCACCCTCTGTTTGAAGTCGATTATATAAATTTTCTCGTAATTCACTATCAACATCAGCTTCTGTAAATTCTACGTTATTTACAAGTGAATCAATATAAAGTCCTGTGCCACCAACTAAAACCGGCACCTTGCCTTTACTGTAAACCTCTTTTATCTTTTGATGTGCAGTCTTTACATAATCGGCTACACTATATGCTGTTGTAGGCTCTACATAATCTATAAGATGATGTGGTATTTGCTGTTGCTCGTCTTTAGTAGGCTTAGCTGTGGCTATATCCATACCCTTATAAATCTGCATTGAATCGGCAGATATAATTTCACCACCAAAATGCTTTGCAATGGCAATACCAAGCGAGGTTTTACCCGAAGCCGTAGGGCCACACACAACAATAAGAGGTATTTTTTCTGTATTTAATTCGTTATTCAAAATATCACACCCTGCCAAATTGCTTTTCTAGCTCTCTTTTTGTTAACACAAAGCATACTGGTCTGCCATGTGGGCAATATCTTATGCTTTCATCAGTATCAACAATTTTAGCTATCTCCATAAGCTCTTGCTCAAAGTTTATATTACCTGCCTTTATAGCACTACGGCAAGAAATACTGTGGTATATCCACTCCATTTGCTCAGTGGATATATCCTTTTTCTTTTCGATTAAATTATTTGCAATTTCTGCAATCATATCATTTATATCGCAGTTATCTAAATATTGAGGTATACCTCTTACAGCTACATTGCCATTGCCGAAATCGTCAATTTCGAAGTTATACTCCTGTAATCTGTCAGTATTTTCGATTACTGCGTTGTATTCGTCCTTAGGAAGATTAACAACCACTGGGGCAAGCAAATACTGCATAAAGCCCTTGCCCTTTTCTTTTAGCAAGCGTTCATAAATAATTCTTTCGTGTGCTGCGTGCTTGTCGATAAAAATTATTTTATCATCACCCTTTTGTACAAGAATATAAGTACAAAATGCCTCACCAAGATATTTTAACTGCTCTGTTTCCTTTACCACTTGGTCTACTATTTGCTCTGTAATAGTTTCTTCTGCTATAGACTGTGTAGTCGCATTATCGGTAGCAGGGGTATCATTATCCTCTTGAATATTATCTGATAAAGCTTTATCTTCCGTTGTATTATTAAAATTCTCTGTGACCTCTATATTATCAAGCTGTTGCTGTTCAACATCTGTAGACTGTAATATATCATCTTGTTTATCTTCGCTTTTTACTTGAATTACAGGCTTTTGCTCTACCTGCAAAATATCAAGTGCATTCAAGTAAGCCTCTGTCTGCTTTACAGTTGGCTTTTGTGGCTGTGCAGGCTTAAAGCCTATTGAGTTAAAATCTGCTGAATCTCGCACAACTGTAGTTTTCATTATGCTTTCGCTTGATGTTAAATTATTACTTTGCATAATGCTTTCGCTACGCACAAAAGGCTTTGATTTAGGAATAAACAGCTGTGGCTCGTCTGCAAGGCTTTCTTTTTTAGCCTCTGTATTTGCTGTGCTATTTATAGTATCTGACACAGTAACAGCTGGCTTAGGTGCAACCTCTATAGCTGACTTTTGCTTTATTGTATCAGTAAATGATAGCTGTGAAGGTGGCTGTGGCTTTTTGGCGTATGGTGATTTTTCAAAGGAAAATGGCTGTGTTTGCTTATGAGGGATAATATCCTCAATGTTAAGGCTTATTTCCTTTGGTGTATCACTTTTGATAAGTGCTGTTTTTGTGCCGTGATATACAGCGTCGAAAATAGGCTTTTCGTTTACAAATCTTACCTCTGTTTTTGCCGGGTGTACATTAACATCTACAGCCTCACAGGAAATTGTAAGATGAAGCACACAGGAAGGTATTTTGCCCACCATTATACTGCCCTTAAAGGCTTCTTCAAGAGCCTTTGCAGCAGTTATAGATTTTACAAATCTTCCGTTTATAAAGAAGTTTTGCATATTTCTGTTTGGTCGTGCAAATTCAGGCTTAGTTATATAACCATTTACAGCTACACCATTAAGTGTATAATCAACTGCTAAAAGCTTGCTTACAAATTCTTTGCCGTAAACAGAATAGATAGCAGATTTTAAATTGCCATCACCTGGTGTTTTTAAAACAACCTTACCCTCTCGGATAAATGTAAATGCAATTTCACTATGAGAAAGTGCAAGCTTGTCTATTATATTTGCAATAGCGTTACCCTCGGCAACATCTTTTTTGAGAAACTTCATTCTTGCAGGTACATTATAGAACAAATCACGCACTATAATTGTTGTACCCTGAGGACAGCCTGCGTCGTCGTATTGCTCTTCTTCTCCTGCTGAAATTTCGTAAATTGTACCTATATTTTCACTTTTATGCTTTGTAAGCAGCTGTACTCTTGAAACAGCACAAACAGAGGCAAGTGCCTCTCCACGAAAGCCCAGTGTAGAAATGCTGTCTAAATCAAGTGCCTTTGCAACCTTACTTGTTGCATGGCGTAAAAACGCCTTTGGTACATCTTCCTTTAAAATACCAGTACCATTGTCGGTAATTCTTATATATTTACGCCACCATTTTTGATTTCTACAGTTATTGCTGTAGCACCGGCATCTACAGAATTTTCTACAAGCTCTTTTATTACAGAGGCAGGTCGCTCTACAACCTCGCCTGCAGCAATAAGCTCGGCTATATTTTTATCAAGTACATTTATATTTCCCACAGGCTTTACCTCCTTTTTGTATTATCAAAATTATAAATTATCTGCCTTAGCCTTTAATTTGTAAAGTATATTCATAGCCTCAATAGGTGTAAGTGTATTGAGGTCGGTTGATTTTAATTCGGATATGATTTCGTTATCGGCTACATTTGTAAGCAGAGAAAATTCCTCTGGCTGTGGTTGCTTTGGTTGCTTTTTCTTAACAACATTAAGTTTTTCACCTGTGCCGTTTTCGTATTCACGTTGAATTTCTTTAGCCCTTTTTATTACCCACTCTGGTATTCCTGCAAGCCTTGCTACCTCTATACCATAGCTTTTGTCAGCACCACCAGGTACAATTCTGCGTAAAAAGGTTATATTTTCGCCACTTTTCTTTACTGCTATGTTGTAGTTTTTAACACCGTCTAAAAGCTCCTCCATAACAGCAAGCTCGTGATAATGTGTGGCAAAAAGTGTTTTAGCACCAAGCTTACGTTTGTCGCTTACATACTCAAGCACTGCTCTTGCAATGCTCATACCGTCAAAGGTAGATGTACCCCTGCCTATTTCATCTAAGATAAGCAGGCTGTCTGGTGTAGCGTTTTTGATGATATTAGCAACCTCGTTCATTTCTACCATAAATGTAGACTGACCAGAGGCTAAATCGTCTGACGCACCTACTCGGGTAAATATTTTATCAACAATACCAACATTTGCACTTGTGGCTGGTACAAAGCTACCCATTTGAGCCATAAGCACAATAAGAGCAGTCTGACGCATATATGTAGACTTACCAGCCATATTAGGGCCTGTTATTATTGCTGTTGAGTTAAGCTGTTTATCAAGCAGTACATCATTCGGTACAAATGGTGTATCCTTTAAAAGCTGCTCAACAACCGGGTGTCGGCTGTCCTTAAGCTCTAAAACGCCCTTTACATTTATATCTGGCTTGCAATAGCGATTATCACTAGCTACTGTTGCAAGTGAGCAAAGTACATCTAGCTTTGCAATATTCTGTGCTGTAGCCTGTACTCTTGCAAGCTTGTCTGCAACAAATTCTCTTATCTCTTCGTAAAGCTTGTATTCAAGTGCTACAGATTTTTCCTTTGCTCCTAAAATTCTGCCCTCGATAAGCTTTAAATCTTGGGTTATATAGCGTTCACAGTTAGAAAGCGTTTGCTTACGGATATATGTATCTGGTACCTGGTTTTTATATGAGTTTGAAACCTCGATGTAATAGCCAAATACTCTGTTATAGCCAACCTTTAGCTTTGGTATGCCTGTTTTTTCTTTTTCCTTAGCTTCAATATCTGCAAGAATATCTGACGAGTTAGTCATATCAGCTACAACAGCGTCAAGCTCGGCATTATAGCCTGGCTTTATCATTCCCCCCTCACGGATACTGAAAGGTGGCTCGTCTACTATTGCAGAGTCTATTTTTTCGTAAACATCAGTAAGAATATCTATACCATTATAAATTTCTGTCAGCAATGAGCCACTTGCTGTAGCCATTATCTCTTTAACCTTAGGTATTTTACTTACTGCACTTGCAAGAGAACGAAGCTCTCTTGAATTTGATGTGCCATAGACAATTCGTGTCATAAGGCGTTCCATATCTAAAATACCCTGTAGGGCATCGGTAAGGTCTAGCCTTAGCATTGTATTATTTACAAGCTCTTCAACTGCGTTTTGGCGTTTTATTATAGCACCACAGCTTATAAGTGGCTGTTCTATCCAAGAACGAATCAAGCGTTTACCCATTGAGGTTTTGGTTTTATCAAGCACCCATAAAAGTGAACCACGCTTCTCTTTGTTACGCATTGTTTCTAAAAGCTCTAGGTTACGCCTTGTGTTGTAGTCAAGCGACATATACTGATTGTCTGAATATACTACAAATTCACGCAAACGCTCTAAGCCATTTTTCTGTGTAAGCTTTAAGTAATCTAGCAACGCACCACTTGCAGACAAAGTTGCATTAAAGTGCTTTTGCTCAAGCTCCTCTGTTATATGGCTACCAAATTGACTCTCGGTTAACTGCTTGCAATGCTCGTAGTCAAATTTGCTGTCGTCTAACAGCTCAACACCAGCTGAAAGCTTATCCTTTATAAATACAGCAAGCTCCTTAAAGCGTACTGTATCTCCACCAATTAAAATTTCTCGTGGATTTATTTTACCAAGTTCATTTTTAAGGAGTGCAACTACATCATCACCCTTTAAAAATGTACCTGCAAATTCACCTGTTGAAATATCACAGTAGCATACACCTATATTT
>JAXJJE010000078.1:0-3873 GCA_036298405.1 Acutalibacteraceae bacterium | reverse complement strand
TTTAAAAAGCAATAACATACAGCCTAGCTGTGATTATACATTTTCTGATAATGTGAATCTGTATGAGTATTACGACATTCTTAAAGCAAATAAAAGCGAAAGCTTTGCAGTTCCCGAATTTGAGGATTTTTATGTAGACCTCAACCACCGTTTGCGTAAAAATACAGCGTATATTGTAGGTTTATATAGCAATGAAAAATTAATAAGCTGTAGCGTTGCAACAGCACTCGATAAAACCTCGGCTGTAATTGCAGGTGTTGCAACCTTGCCACAATACAAAAAACAGGGCTATGGTACAGCTGTTGTTACACAGCTTTGCAGACAGCTTACGAATAAAAATATAACAGATATATTTTTACAACGGGATAAAAACGAGAATTTTAATTTTTATATAAATATCGGTTTTGAAAATATATCAGAATTTGAGCAGATTATTTTATGACAATAATAAAGATAAACGACCTCATAGCTGTTTTGAGGTCGTTTATCTTTAGATTATTTACATATTTTATTAGATTCGTTGATTTTAAGATACATAGAAAATGCAAAGATACAAAGCGAAGGGAAATACATTGCCATACACGCATTCTCAGCCCAAGATATTACATCGCTAAAAAGATGAAACACCAGTATAAAATCAGATAAGAAGAACAAAAGACTTGCAACAGCAAGAGTAGTATTAAGTAAGTTCTTTTTCCTTAAAAAATTTCCTACAGCTTTTCCAAACATAGTTGCAATTATTAACGCATAAATTACACACACTGGTTTGAATATTGCTTCTTCAAAATTAAGAAGAGGGCAAAATAGCAGAAACAAAGCAACTGGAATAAATAATACACAACCGATAATTAAATCAAGTTTTTTGATTTTTTGGATAAAGCAATATGTAATAATAAAGCATATATGGCTTATCGCAAAGGCACCTGCACCAGCAACAAAGCTGTGATAAATAAAAATGTCGCCTAGCATTGAAAATATAATTGCAATAGTCATACCTATATAAAACCTTTTGTTGCTTTGCTTAGTGGTAAGTGCATAGCCAAGATTAATAATACCCAATCCTGTAAATATAGAGCTACATACACATTTTAGTGTGTAGTCAAAATTGTTGCTTTGATAAAAATAGTTAAGCACAAGCAACAATGCAATTCCAACCGTATTTATAGCCAATACTATTTTTGATGAGTTTCTTTTCATTACTAAAGTCCTTTCAAATAAAAATATAACAATCTTAAAAGATACAAGATTAGTTAAGTTGTATCACTGTTAATAATGAGATTGTAACACATAAACAAAGTGTTTTCAATTAACTACATTATTAAAAATTTGCACTCAATATAAGTAATATAAGGTGACTTGTAGAAATATTTAATTTTATGTGTTATAATATACTAGTTTAGATTAAGAAACTTAAAGTTTTATTAAAGAATACCATAGATAACAGAAAGGGATTTTGATATTGATTATTGCTGTAATCAAAAAATGCTTAGAATGTGAGAAAAATATAATTTTATCATCGGTTGAAAAGAACGATGAAGTTTTGTTTTTCGACAATGAGGATGATCTTATAAAAAGTGAGGACTGTGAGAATATAGATGTTGTATTTGGTGAACCTGAATACAGCACAATTCTTCTTATGAAAAATCTTAGATGGATACAAATGACTTGGGCAGGTGCCAATAAATATACTTCGATTACCAATTTTCCAGAAAGGATTACTCTCACCAGTGCTTCGGGAGCTTATGGATATGTTATTGCTGAATATATTATTTGTGGTATCTTGGCTTTATATAAAAATTTATTCCAATATCGTCTGCAAATGAAAAATGGGGGTTGGAATAAAATTGAGGGAAATGATACATTAGAAGGAAAAAAGGTTCTTATTTTAGGTACAGGAAATATCGGACAAGAAACTGCTAAAAAGCTTAGATGCTTCGGTGCTTATACCATTGGTATAGGTCGCACTACCTGTAATAAGCAAATAGTTTTTGATGAAACATACACAGTAGATAATCTTGATTCGCAATTACAAGGTGCTGATATAGTTATCATCGCACTTCCTGGTACAGCAGAAACAACTGGAATGTTTGATTCTGACAGAATAAAAAAGATGAAGACAAATGCAATAATAGTAAATGTTGGACGTGGATTTATTGTGAACACAAACGAATTAACAAAAGCTCTCCAGAACGGATTACTTAGAGGTGCCGTTCTAGATGTTACAGAGCCAGAGCCTTTGCCAGAAAATCACCCACTAAGATATATGGACAATGTATTATTAACTCCTCATATTTCTGGTATAAGTTGGGGAGAAAATCATTTTACAAGAAAAAGAATATTGGATATATTTTGTGAAAATATACAACGAGATAAAAACAATGAACCCAAAAAGAATCTTATTGATTTTACTAAAGGATATTAAATAACAAGTCGAACCTATGCAATGTAATATGAGTACCTATTAGATTGGTAAATTTCAATTTTCGAAAATAAATCAAAAAGAGGAAATAACTATGAACACACCTTTTCATAATATTGATAAAAGAATTTTAGAAAAAGCAGATAAGGCTATGGAGCTTGTAAGTGAACAGCTTAAAGTAGTTGATGAAATTCAGGATTATAATACACAAAAAATGCTGTACGCTTTTCAGAAGGCTGGCATAAGCGAAAGCCATTTTTCAACATCAACTGGCTATGGCTTTGATGATAGGGGAAGAGAGGCTCTTGACGAAATTTACGCTACAGTTTTCGAGGCTGAGGACGCACTTGTTCGTCATAATTTTGTTTGTGGTACACATGCACTTACTGTTGCTTTATTTGGTATGCTAAGACCAGGCGACACAATGCTTTCGGTAACAGGCACACCCTACGATACCTTGCAGAGTGTAATAGGCTTGTCTGGCAATTATTCTGGCTCATTAAAGGACTTTGGTATCATCTATGATGAGGTAAAGCTTACATCAGACGGTAAGCCAGATTACGATGCTATTGCAAATGCAATCACACCAGATTTAAAAATGGTTTACATACAGCGTTCAAGAGGCTACGAGCTTCGTCCGTCGCTATTGATTGATGAAATTGAGAAGATAGCGAAAATCGCAAAAGAAAAAGCACCAAACACAATAGTTATGCTTGATAACTGCTATGGTGAATTTGTTGAAAAGATACAGCCATTAAGCGTGGGTGTAGATATAATGGCTGGCTCACTTATTAAAAACCCAGGTGGTGGCATTGCCCCAACTGGTGGCTATATTGCAGGTAAAAGCAAGCTTGTAGAGCAATGTGCCTACAGACTTACCACACCTGGTATAGGTAAAGAGCAGGGTGCTACTCTTGGTGTGAACAGAGAGCTGTTTTTGGGTGCGTTCAATGCTCCACACGCTACAGGTGAGGCTTTAAAAACTGCTGTTTTTGCTTCTGCTTTGTTTGAACTTCTTGGCTTTGATACCACACCAAAATACAACGAAACCCGTGGTGATATAATTCAGCTGTTAAAGCTAGGCTCTAACGAAGCCTTAGTTGCCTTTTGTGGTGGTATACAAAAGGGTGGCCCTGTAGATAGCTTTGTAACTCCAGAGCCATCTGATATGCCAGGCTATGAAAATAAGGTGGTAATGGCAGCTGGTGCGTTTACACTGGGCTCAACTATAGAGCTTTCTGCCGATGCACCACTAAGAGAGCCTTTTGCCGTGTGGATGCAGGGTGGACTTAGCTTTCACAGTGCAAGAGTTGGTGTATTGCTTGCAGCACAAGCTATGCTAGAAAAGGGTCTGATTGCTTTATAAAGCAAGTATTGCTTGAAAAATCAAAAAGCACGGTTCGTTTTAAAATAATATAATTAGTATAAAGGGGTGCTGTCTTACTAGTAAGACA
>JAXJJE010000077.1:0-3570 GCA_036298405.1 Acutalibacteraceae bacterium | reverse complement strand
GGTTAGACGCATTATATGCGTCCCTAATAAAAAACACTTTGAACAAAAACAAACTAAGTTATAAACAATAAAACTTATAGCGTTATGCTGTAAAGCCACCAGAGTGGAACTCTGCCCGACAAACTACAATTTATCACTCTATATTTTTATTCATAATCATCAATATTAACCTTTTTACCTAAGAAAACAAACAACAGTGAAATCATCAATCCTATTACAAGCATAATAATTCCAGCTACACTAAAGCTACCCTCAGGCAAGGTGCAAAGCACGCCACCAATTGAGCCAACTAAAAATCCAAGTACCATATAATTAGCAATGCCATTAAATCTATTAAAAACAAATTTAATAACTCTTGAGAACAGAACCATTGCAATTACAAACGCAATACCAACAACACCCAATACAACTATATCAAGTGATTTTGCCGAAGCTATAAGTGTATCGTAAACACCCATAACAATAAGCAGCATAGAAATACTCATACCTGGCACAATACTTGCCATACCTGTAACTGCACCACTAAGTGCAATATAGGCAAGATTAATATTATTATCGGCTGTATTAGCTGCCCCTACATCTTTGCTCATAACTCCAACAGCAAAGGCTATAGCTACAGCGATTAATGCACCTAACAGATAATACCACTTGAATTTATTCTTGTTAGCTTCTTTATATATCATTGGTAAATTACCTGCTATAAGACCTACAAACAGCATATAAACAACGCTTTCATATTTTTCAAACAAATAGCTAAAAGCCAGTACAAACAGCACAAGGCTTATTATTGCACCTATGCCCATAGGGAATAAGAATTTAAGATTGTTTTTAAAATTTTTAAATGGGTTGGAGGTTATATCTATAAGCTTATCATATATGCCCATAATAATAGCCATAATACTACCACTTATACCTGGAGCAAAAATACTTATTCCCAGACAAAAACCACATAAAATCCTATATAGAAAACCTTTCATATATCTACCTCTCAATATTATCTGCGTGTAGCCATTATACATATGCTACACTTATTTTGGGTATTATAACATTATAAAATATTTATATCAATATTTCTGTTTAAAAATCACTACAATATCATACAAACTTCATATTTCTGTTTGTATGTAAAATTCTTGTAAAAGAAAAAGGCAGAAGCTTGAAAAACAAGCTTCTGCAACACCCTTCTAACTATACACTTCGTATTCTGCACTATTGCAGAACCTCGTATATAGAACATACCAATTCTATATACCTTCCAGTTAATACCTTTTTTCAATATACTTCCAAAAATACCTTTTCAAATAAACCTTCACTAATACTTTTTTCAATATACCGTATAATACTCTTTTGTTCTATATACTTCCAGTTTGTACTTTTTCATATATTTATAACTTCCAATATAGCCTTTTAAGTGATTTACCATTTTTATAATGGTGTTCAGGACCCCGTTAGCAGAAACTTTTGTAGCTTGTAATCGTGCGAGAAATAACAAGCAATATAAACAATATTGAACAAAAGCTTCTGAAACGGCTACATCTAAAATTTCGGATAATTTTTTCTCAGTTCAAAGGCAATAAAATTACTGATATTTTAATTTGTCCTGATGAATTGTAAGGAAGAATCATAACACCGCTTGGCTCTGTTGTGTTATGCTATAGTTAGATATTACCACACAATTTAAACATTTGCTATTTTAAAGCGTGAAATACAGGCTTACAGCGTAAAATACATAAATTCAGCATAAACATCACATAAAAAACACCTGATTGCAGTTACACATAAAATTGCATTTTACTCAAAAACTATATATGAGGTGATAAAGAATGGCTAAAAAGGGAATGAAACGAATAGACAGAACCCACACTAAACCACGCAATACAGAGCCACCCGTGCCAGAAATTCAGGGCAAGGCAAAGCACGCAAAGGCTTATGTTAATTCTATAATTACTGGCACTAAGCCACCCTCTCAAAAGGTTTTCCACACTAAAGCGTACAAAGCAGAAAAACCAATCTCGTCAGCCTACTCTACAATAGATACCGACCTTGCACGAGATAACCTTGAAAACGATATACCGGCAGCTGATTTACAGGATTTATAGTACTGCTGAATTTGATTTATACTAAACTTTGATAAAAAGTGTATATGGATTTACGAGCAGACTTTGAGCCAAATGAATACTGAGCCACAGCAAGGCTGTCATCTTGTAGTAGTATGAGCTTTGTGCAAAATACACCATAAAGAAATCCACTTTTTTAATAGAGCTTAGTATTACAATCAAACTTTAATTAATAAAGGCTTGCTATTGCAACATAATGTTTACAAGGGCAAGCCTTTATTCGCCAGAATATTTTTAATAATATTTTTTGCTTTTAAAGATTAGTAGATTACCACTACGTTGTCAGCAAAAGAATTTACATCATCAATCAGTGTACTATACTCAGATAAATCTTCATCTGAGTGTAAAGCTCTTATAACTAATGTGATTTCTTCGTTAACATCAACTAGAGCTACTATCTCTGTATGGTCATCAAATTCCACCTGCAAAACACGTCTTGTATCGTTTTGCTCTAAATACTGATAGCTATCAATATGCTCTATAGTTGAGGGAGAATTAAATAACTCGTTTAAACGTATTTCAGGATCCAGACTTTGAGGACATTTTAACTCAGCTACACAAAGAACCTCTGAATCCTCTTTATAATAGACTACCTTGTCTTCTGTAGTGGCATCAGTATTAATCTCGAATTCGTCAGGTGTATATAGCTCAATTTGTGCAAGATCAATATATTCTTTTGTTTCGCTGTCTATATAAGCGTATCTTAATGTTGTTTTTTCGTTGTCGCTTATATACATATCGCTATCACTGTCGCTGTCATCTGAATAATCATCGGTATCGGCAAACGCAGATTCTACACTACTGCTTAGCTCTTTAAACTTATCTTTAACGTTACTGCCAACACTTGAAGCAAGACCAACCACACCAATAATAAGAACTATTATAACAACAACATAAACAGCTATTATAAGTGATGTTTTCTTGTTATCTGGAGGAGTAAGTGCCTGATAATTATATTGAATATCACGCTTTGGCTTTGGTTGATTGCTTTGAGTATCATCCATGGTCATAAACGCTGGTGTTTCTGTTTTTTGATTGCTTGTAGTGCTGTTAAAAGAATCTATAGGCTTTGTCTGGAAATTAGCAGAAAATTCATTTTTAGGAGCATTGTCAAACTTGATAGGGTTAGTATCAAATGGCTTTGAGTCAAATGGCTTTGTGTCAAATGGCTTTGTGTCAGCTGGCTTTGTGTCAAATGGCTTTGTATCAGTTGGCTTTGTACCAACTGGTTTTGTATCAGCTGGTTTTGTATCAGCTGGTTTTGTATCAGCTGGCTTATTATCAACTAAAGGTTTTTCTTTGTTTAATGCCTCTGGTCTGTTTTGCTGACTAAGTACAACTGTCTGACCATACTCAGACTCCGTTGGTCTAGCTTGCTGATGTGGATTAAACGGCTGACCGTTTGGTGCTCCCATAGGTCTACCTTGTTGATGTGGGTTAAATGGCTGACCAT
>JAXJJE010000076.1:0-3123 GCA_036298405.1 Acutalibacteraceae bacterium | reverse complement strand
TACGAGCGTATGGGCCGTGACAGAAAGCGTGTAAGCGTTTACGCAGAGCAGTAATATACTGTAATTTATTTCGGTATTTCTAAGGGCGGTGGTTTTTACTCCGCCCTTTTTGCGTATATTAAATATAATTGTCGCTTGTGGAGGTGATGTAATGCTGTTTCACATCTTTGATTCTCAAGAAGAACGCAAAAGCTACGGTGGCTCGGCGTTTATAGAAATACAGTTTTGTAAATTGCCATACAAAACAAAAATTAATAAATTGGTGGCAGTTAATAGCATAAATAATTGGCAGAAAGACTCTTTATACATATATGATGATGACATAAATGTTTTTTACGAGGAGTATAGTCATATTTTAAATTGTGGTATTTACAATAATTTAAAAAGTGGTGTTGTTGATATATGTGGTATTAATTATTATGCTCCTGATGTTAAAAATTCCATTACTGAAAAGCTGTATAAATATAAACCCACAGATTATGAGATGTTTATTGAATGGCTCAATAAATCTGATGAATATAACGGTTTTTATGTGTTAGGAATATAAGCATTAATCACCTTGATAAAACGATAAAACATGACCTGTTATGACAATACTACATTATGAAAGGTAGTGAGATAAATGTTTGTAGATAAGGCGAAAATTTTTGTAAAGGCTGGTGACGGTGGAGATGGCTCTATAGCGTTTCACCGTGAAAAGTATGTAGCGTCAGGTGGTCCTGACGGTGGTGACGGTGGCAGAGGTGGTAATGTACTATTCTTAGCTGACGACAACCTTTCTACACTGGCTGACTTTAGATATAAAAGAAAATATGTTGCCCAAAAGGGTGAAAACGGTAAGGCTAAGAGAAGCTCTGGTAAAAATGCAGAGGATTTGATTGTGCGTGTGCCAAGGGGTACTCTTGTAAAGGATGCAGAAACAGGCAGATTGCTTGCAGATGTATCTGGCAAAGAGCCTGTATTGGTTGCCAAGGGTGGTAAAGGTGGCTGGGGTAATATCCACTTTGCTACTCCAACAAGACAGACTCCTCGCTTTGCAAAGCCAGGCTTGCCCGGTGAAGAATACGAGGTAATTCTGGAGCTTAAATTGCTTGCAGATGTTGGCTTGGTAGGCTTCCCTAATGTTGGCAAAAGTACACTTGTATCTGTTGTAAGTCAGGCAAAGCCTGTTATTGCAAATTATCACTTTACAACTATTACACCGGTTTTGGGTGTTGTTAGTATGGGTGAGGGTAACTCGTTTGTAATGGCAGATATCCCAGGTCTTGTAGAGGGTGCGTGGGAAGGTGTAGGACTTGGACACCAGTTTTTACGTCACGTAGAGCGTTGCAGAATGTTGGTTCACGTTGTAGATATTGCCGGTAGTGAGGCAAGAGATCCAAAAGATGATTTCAGAATAATCAACGAGGAGCTACAGAAGTTTAACCCAGAGCTTGCAAAAAGACCTATGATTGTTGCAGGTAACAAGTGTGACCTTGCAACTGATGAGCAAATTGAAGAGTTTAAGAGCTTTGTAGAAGAGCAGGGTTATGATTTCTTCCCTATTATGGCACCAATCAACGAGGGTGTAGACGACCTGTTGAATAAGGTTCTTGAAATGCTAAGCAAGCTACCACCAATTGAACGCTACGAGGCTGAGCCAGCACCAGTGGTAGAGCCAGAAAGAATAGACAAGAGCAAGGTACAGATAACAAAGCACGATGGTATCTACTTTGTAGAGGCTAAGTGGCTGTTTAATATAATGAAGTCTGTAAACTTTGATGATTACGAGTCTTTACAATACTTCCAGCGTGTGCTTATTAACGGTGGTGTAATCGACGCACTTCGAGAGGCTGGTATTAACGAGGGTGACACAGTATCTATTTATGACCTTGAATTTGATTTTGTTGAATAAGAGGTATATATATGGATAGCTTGTTGTCGTGTGACTTCGATTTAAGACAGATTTCACCTCTTACACTTTCTTTTATAGGTGACGGTGTGTATGATTTAATGGTGAGAGAATATGTAATTTCGCTTGCTAACCGACCTGTAGGACAGCTTAATAAACGCAAGGTAAATGTAGTAAACTGTAAATTTCAGGCTGAATGTGCAAGGGTTTTAGAGCCACACCTTACAGAGGAAGAAACAGTTATTTATAAGCGTGGCAAAAACGCAAATGTACACACAATACCTAAAAATGCCAGCAGACAAGATTACCACACAGCTACAGGCTTTGAGGCTTTGTTTGGTTATTTGTATCTTAAAAAGGATATTAAACGATTAAGAGAGCTGTTTGATATGCTGGTTGAAAATATTTACGAAAATACAAAATAATAGGGTAGATGATATTGGATTTGTTTCCAGAAGTCGAATATTCTATTTGTGATTATTAAATTCTAAAAGCACTGTACAGATTTGTTTGGTACAGTGCTTTTTGTATAGGGTAGGGGGTAATTTAAAAAATAGCAACGCTTGTTACCTATTAAGAAAAATGATAAAATAGTAAACAGGTGATATTTATGCTTGATAACGAGATACGAGAGCTTTTGTTTGACTATATAGACGAAAGCTATGATAAGCTTAGAATTTATGAGGAGCTAAAAATAAGAAATTCAATTGCAGATATTGTTGTGGTGCTTGAGGATAAGCTTGTTGGTATAGAAATAAAAAGTGATGGTGATACCTACACCAGACTACCTACACAGATAAAAGATTATAACCACTTTTTTGATTATAATTATATTGCTGTGGGTACAACCCATATAAAGCAGGTGCATAAGCATATACCAGAACACTGGGGGATTTTAGCTGTTGCAAAAAAGGATAGTGGCTATTGTATAGAGCAATTAAGACCCTCACAGCCTACACCACGCTTAAAGGTGAGCTATCAGATAAAGCTTTTATGGCGATTAGAGCTGAATAATATTTTAAGTAAAAACAAGCTACCAAAATATAAGCAAAAAAGCAAACGCTTTGTACAGCTAAAGCTGTTAGAAAAGCTTACACCCGAAAAGCTAAAGCTTGATATGTGTGACGAGCTTTTTGAGCGTGATTATACAACTCTATATTGAACAAATTGTTAAATTTAATTAAAAAAATCTTATATTCTATTTACAAATTATACTGTGATGTTATAATCTT
>JAXJJE010000075.1:0-2842 GCA_036298405.1 Acutalibacteraceae bacterium | reverse complement strand
GTGGCATTTCAAATGCAATTTTCTGCTTAAAATTACCAAAATAAGAACCCAGACCCTTAGTTTCTACTGCTGTTACAACGATGGTTATACCCTTTGAAAGACCATCTCTACAAAGCTTTGCGAGCTTTTCTTGGTATGAAGAATATCTTGGCTCATCAATAAAAGCATTTAGGTTATCAATAATGAAGGTTGTATGTACTGGCTGTTCCTTAGCATCACGATAGTTTTTTCCGTTAAGCTCTTTTACATTGTCTTTTAGTATATTATCCAATATCTTAAAAACTCGTTTAACATATTCCTCATTAGAATTGTCGTAATAAGCAGATACAAGAGGAAACTCTTTATAATCACATAACGCTCCACCAAAATCAAGAATAAAAACTTGTTCTTGATTTTCGTTATATTGCTTGTGTAAAATATTTATCAATGTTTTGATAAATGTTGTTTTTCCACTCATTGATGAACCAAACAATATAATGTTGGAATCAAGCAAGTCTACCTTGAATGGTGGTTGCATTTGTATAATAGGAATATCAAATCTACCCAATGTACATAGCATTGTATTTATACTCATATCACTCTTACCTCCATTCAGTTTCGTCTACTATTTTTCCAGGAAGTGATGGCAAAAAGATTTGCTTAGGCTTTTCCATTCCTTCGCTGATTTCAACAATTGTGTTTGTAATATATGCTAATTGAGTATCGTGCTCGTTAACATTAGCATTCTTTTTCTTTTCTTTTTCATTATCTTTTTTAGATGAGTAAAAGCTTTGATTGTATTTTCCTGAATTTGGAACCTCTGTAACCATAACAGACGGACCTATATTTAAATTTTTATTTGCACCTGTGTAAGCTGACTGGAAGTATTCAAAGCGAGAACCTGTACCCACCAATAAATAAGCACGTCCGTTAAGGGGCATTGTAGGAGCTGCCGCAACAGGACTGTCAATCATTTCTTTTGATGCCTGCTTTGTAGCAACCTTTAAACAAATTCTTGCTTTTGAGTTAACTCTGATGTCGTCTGTAATAGCTCCTTCAATATTCTGTGATACCAGAATTATATGGAAACCAAGAGTTCTACCTACACGAGCAATAGTTGTAATTTCTGCAATAAAGTCAACATCATTACTTTCACTTGAAAATCTTTTTAATTCGGTAAATTCGTCAACAACCAAAACAAGGTGAGAAAGTGAGTATAGCTCGTCCAAATCCTTGTTTAAGGCTTCAACCTGTTTATCGTTTAATTTCTTCTTTAGCTTTTCTATTTTTTTCTGATTTTCAGGAGTGTTACCCATACTTTTTATTTCTTTAATAACACGCAAAGCACGAATATATGCATCAACATTATCTACGCCCAAGCTTGAAAGCAAAATTTTACGACGCTTTATCTCGGCATTTAATGATTGCAAAAAGCGTTTAAGCATATATGCAGCTGATGTACCTTCTTCTTCTCCAGCAGTATCTGTAACTACTCCAACACAATGTGGTAAATGACCCAAACGATCTGAAAAGCCACCACCCTTCATGTCCACAAGCATAAGATTTAAATCCATTGGCGAAAATTTCATACATAAACCAATTAAGTATGTTATGATAGTTTCTGATTTACCTGAACCAGTTGTACCCGCTACCAACATATGTGGTCCATCAGCTTTTTCATAAAGGTCTAAGTACATTGAACCATGCTCATTAGCTCCTATTGGAACACAAAGGTTACGGGTAATATCGTTTTTATTAATATTTTTCCAGCTTTCTAATATTTTTTTGCCAGGCTCGCCCTTGCTAACACTTTTAGAATCATAGCCCCAAAGTTCAAAAAGCGTTACCATAGATGGAACCTTACCATTTTCAGCAACACGAGTATAGTAAATTGCACTTAATTGTTTAAATGCTTTTGTAAAGCTTTCGTTGTATTTTTGTTGCTGGTCAAAAATATATTCATTCTGAAAAGCCTTGTATTCAATAAGCTTATCAGTATCATTTGCGTGTTCTTTATTTTTGTCATCACTATTTTCACTTAATACATTCAGTGTTTCACGGCTAAGAACATTGTAACGCAAACTGCTAAGTCTGTTTTTAGGATTATCCTTATCAATGTTAATGATATTTCCACAATACTTAGGTAGCTTATCTTTGACATCTTGAATAAATATAAATGTTAACCCATTCTCGTTAACATAAGGCTCTCCTTCCTTTGGAACCTCTGGGAGGAATTTTGAAAAACCTGTTTCTTTAATATTATAATCATCAAAAACCACACAAACAATCTGAGTTTGCTTTGGTGAAGAAGCCTTTTCGTCATCATCTTTTTCTTTTTTAGTACGCTCGTTCATTATACTAAGCAGCTGTCCAAATACCAAACCCGAGCTTTCTTTGTTAAAGACAAATTGGGATAATCCATCAAACAGCTCATTTGTGTGTGGTAAATATTTATAATTTTCAAAGCTTTCTTGCAGAGCAGCCTTTGCTGCCTGAAGCTCTTTTTCTTTTTCTTTTATTTCATTCTTGCTTTTCTTATTATCTTTAAGCTGATTTAATTCTTGCTCTAGTCTTTCTATATTTTTCTCATATTTTTTATCAAATAAAAATACAAACTGTAAATCTTCTGGAGAATGATAATATGCAAGCTCAAAAATAATATGCTGAACAAAGCTTTTAGAAACCTGTTCATCATTTGATATAACGCCTAAAGCACCACTTGACTTTAAATCAACAAGTAGTGGTGGTTTACAGCCATCATCGCTACGAAGATAGTTAAAGCCTATAATTTCATTCTTATCTTCATGGTCAACACCCTTATTTGCAAAAACATAAGGTAGTTCAGTAAGTAAAAACTTATTCT
>JAXJJE010000074.1:0-2072 GCA_036298405.1 Acutalibacteraceae bacterium | reverse complement strand
CAAACGAATACTGACCCACAGCAAGGCTGTCGCCTTGCGAGGACGCAGTATGAAGTGTGGTGCAAAATATGCCGTGAAGAAGTCTACTTTTTAATAGAGATTAGTATAAATACTTTAATGACATAACAAAAGCGTAGCAGCTAAATTTGCTACTACGCTTTTAAGGGTTGTTATTTTAATAATTAAGTTATCAGGCTTTTTTCTTTTATTGACACATTAACTGTGTTTTCACTGTTAAAGCACCAGCAATTGTTTAGCTGAGGCATACTGATAATTACCTGCATTTCTTGCGAACCCTCAAAGCCATCTGCTAATGTGCTTAAATCAACTGTAGCAGTAATGTCGGATTTTTCGATTTCGCTTAAAACCTCCTTAGGGCCTGCTATTGACACACTTAACGATTTTGTAGTTACCTGTCCCATATATCCTGAAGGGACATTTTTAAGCTGTATATCACTTATTGTAAACACCTTTGAGGTATAATCGTTTAAATTAAATAACAGCTTTGCCTGTTGCTCTCCACTTATATTGACACAGCCTGTTGGCAATGTAATATTTCGTGTCATCTGTGTAGTTGTAGGGTCTAGTTGACTAAAGTCTACTGGATCTAATGTAATCTGTGTTAATGCATTAATTATATCATCGCTACCTGCAACTGTTACCGTTGACGGCTCGATCTTAAGAATTTCATTAGGATTAATTCCATTAGGTAGATTTGCAAAGGATGGTACCACCTTTACTTCTTTTTGCTGTAGTACCTGAATAGTAACATCTACCTGTGCTGGTGTAATAGTAAGAAGGTCATTTTCTATCAGCTCTCCACTTGAATCCAATAGCTGTACCTTTAGTGTTTTGGTTATATTTTCTTTCTTCTGACCAGTAATTACATCAGATACCTGTACCTTGCTGATATTCTTAACCTCTTGCTCTGGACCAATTACTGTTATTGTATCGTGCGATAAAACTGGCTGTGACAGATAATAAGTAGAATCTTTAATTATCGGTAATGTAACCTGTGAGGTATCAATCTCCTTTGCTATAGTAAATTCCTTTGAACGCTCTTTGTCAACTGTAACATTTATTACTGATGGAGAAATCGAGATTATTTCGTAATCTGTTTTTACTCCTGCCTTTTTAGCCGAAAGACTTAGTGCGTATGTGTTTGCAACATTTACACTATTTGTATTTTGAGCAACAACCTGAATATCACTACTTGAAATTGAACCAACGGTTAACCTGTTACCCTTTATTTGAACTGTAACCTTTGTGTCACCACCACGATATACCCTTAAACCTTCCTGTTCTGCCTGTTTAGAAAGCTGTATTGTAACAGGTATATCAGAAACCATTGTAATACTTTCTTCGTTAGAATCTGCTGCAAAGATACACCAAAAAACACATGATAAAAGAAAAGAGACAAGCAATAAAAATTTTGAACTTGCAAACAGCCTTGATATATTCAATTTAATCCTTTTTATTTTGTGTTGCTTCTTCATTTACTGATTTCTTTTCCTTTCTTATTGCTGAGAAAATCGGAATAAAGTCAGCAATATCATTCTTTGTGTATTCAGGCACAAGCAATTCTTCAAGCCTTTCTCTAAGCTCTATACTATCTTCCATTCTTGTAATCTTACCGTGGCAAACAAGAGAAATATTGCCTGTTTCTTCAGAAACTACCACAACAACTGCATCTGATTCTTCACTCATACCAATTGCAGCACGATGTCGTGTACCTAAATTTACATCCACCTCTGCATTTCTCTTTGTAAGTGGCAAAATACAACCAGCAGAATACACTCTGCCACCTCGTATTATTACAGCACCATCGTGTAAAGGTGCTTTATTAAAAAACATATTACCAAGTAACGAAACCGATGGCAAAGCATCTACTATTGTACCTGTGTTAATAATATCACCAAGTCTTGTTTCACGCTCAAATACAATAAGTGCTCCTACCTTCTGTTTGCTAAAGCTTCTTGCGACTGTGCAAACATCTTTTACACATTTTCTCCTTTGCTCAATAAGCTTTTCATCCTCATCAACAGAAGAAAATCCTATCGACTTTGAAAACT
>JAXJJE010000073.1:0-2576 GCA_036298405.1 Acutalibacteraceae bacterium | reverse complement strand
GAACTACTGTACTTATAATATAATATAAAATTATGAATAAATTATGAACAAATTGCAATTTCGGTAGTAGAACTTATACAAGTACGTATAGATTTTTTTGTACATTTTCACTAACCGGTAATATATATTATGAAAAAAAATAATACTTACGAAATGAACAACGTTATACAGGAATATAATGAATTTGTACGACCATATAAGGACGCTATTAAGCTGGTTAAAATCAAGCTTGAAGCACTTGACTCTGATTATGGTCATTTACACAGACACAACCCTATTCATCAAATTATTAACAGGGTTAAATCGCTTGACAGTATACTTAACAAGCTTGCTAAAAGAGGTTATCCACCAGAGCTTGAGTATGCAAAGGATTATTTGACCGATATTGCCGGTGTAAGAGTAATAACTTACTACCAGCAGGATGTTTATGAGGTTGTAAGAGCTTTGAAATCTTGCCTTGATATTGTAAAGGAAAGCGATTATATAAAAAATCCGAAAAAATCTGGTTACAGAAGCTATCATTTAATTGTTGTAGTACCTGTACATTATTTAAAGGGTGTTGAATATTACCCTGTTGAGGTTCAGATAAGAACACTTACAATGGATTGCTGGGCAAATATTGAGCACCAGCTACACTACAAAACACTACAGAATGAATTTTCGAATGAAATAAGCGAAAGGTTTCAGCAATTTTCTGAGCAGCTTAATACCATCGGATTAAATATGGAAGCTATTTACTCTGAACAAAACAAACGCAGGCTTGATGAAGAAGAAGATATCACTTTAAAAAAGAGATAATACTAAACTCTATTAAGAATAGACCTATACGTAATACTATATCTTCGCAAAACAGCTTTGCTATAAGTATGTATTCGCATGGTACAAAATCTGCTCGCAAATTCTTGTCCACTTTTTATTAGAGATTAGAATAAAAGCAAAAAAATTACAAAAACGCTCCTAGGTTCAAAATCCCTAGGAGCATTTTTTTACGCTAAAACTGAAATAACATCAAACTGTTCTGTAATTGTTTTTTGTAAATTTAAACCGTTTTCATCTGCCGACATCATAACACTTACACTTTCATCCGTAATAACCTCACCAGGAGTTATAATTGGTATACCAGGTGGGTATATCCATACATATTCTGCTGAGATTTTTCCTATCGCTTTATTAATATCAATTTGAGTAAAATCACGGTTTAAAGCCTCTTGTGTAGTAAATATCACATTTGGAAGCTGAGAAACAACAAGTGAATAGCTTTTTCTGTTTGATTTTGAACGTGAGCTATCTATTTCATTTAATGCATTTGCAAGCTTTTTAAAGTCAGCTTTGCTATCTGCTATTGAGGTCATAGCTATTGCATAATCACCACTGCACATTTCAAGCTCTATATTAAATCGTGTACGCAATATATTCATAAGTGTAGTAGCGTTAATATCTGTATTAGCTGTAGAAATAACTATTTTGCTTTTATCGAATAAAAAGTAATTGTTTTTAGCTGTGTAAAAAAGCACAGAAAGCTTTTTAAGGCTTGAAACATCTCTTTTAAATCTGTTCAGATTTTCATTCCAGATATCAAAAAGTGTAGAATTGTTTTTAATCAGATTTACACAGCTGTCAATTGATGACATAAGCAGATACGACGGACTGCTTGTCTGAAAAACAGAAAGCTGTCGTTGTATTTGATTGGCTGTAATAAGCTTTGAATTAAGGTGTAGTACTGCTGTTTGAGTAAGGCTAGGCAAGGTTTTGTGCAAGCTTTGTATAACAATATCTGCACCTGCTTTTACTGCTCCACCTATAAAATGCTCTGATAAATCAAGGTGACTACCGTGTGCTTCATCTACAAGCACTGGCACATTAAAGCTGTGTGCGATTTCTGTTATTTTGGCAACATCACTTATTACACCCTCGTATGTAGGGCTTGTTAAAACTAATAGGCTGATTTTTTCACCCTTTGCAAAGCTTTTAGATAGCTTGTTATATATGGTTTGAGGGTTTAATGATGAGTATATCGGTAAACCCTCGAGTAAATCCGGGATTATATAGGTTGGATTCAGGTTGCAAAGCTCTATTGCATTATATACAGATTTATGACAGTTGCGTGCTACAAGCACCCTATCACCATTTTTAGTACAGGCTCTTATGCCTGATAAAATGCCACAGGTACTGCCATTTACAAGAAAAAAGCTGTAATTGCTGTTCCACAGGTTTTCTGCATTTTGCTGACATTCCTTTATAATACCCTCTGGTGCGTGTAAATCATCCATAGAGTAAATCTCGGTAAGGTCGTACTCTGCACCGAATGTTTGCAGATATTGTGCAAGCTGTGTGTTTCTTTTATGCCCTGGCATATGGAATGGGGTTGTGTTTTTATTTGTGTAGTTTTTTAAGTATTCTAATAGTGTCATGGTTTTTTCCTGTAAAAGTTTTAGATAAATTGGAATTTGTCGGTGTAAGCTAACGCTCACACCAGTGGCGAGATAGCGTAAAGTTTAGGTCCACCCTTTTTAAAGGGTGGTGGGTGATGTAACCAATTCCGTAGGAATTGATTGCCTGGGGTGAAACCCCTTATG
>JAXJJE010000072.1:0-8043 GCA_036298405.1 Acutalibacteraceae bacterium | reverse complement strand
TAAAAACGCAAACACTGCCTCTGCATTGCTTACAACCTCTGAATCAGCAAAGTTTGTTCCATTTGGTTCAGACGAAAGCTTTGCATTTGACGATGTAGAGCCAAGCAAATACAATGCAGCAGCAGTTGGTAGCAAGGTATCTGGCGAAGAGGGTATTGCTTCTAATGTAGTAGTATTCGGTTCTGCACTTGTTTTTGACGAGTACACTATAAAGATTCCATCAGCTAACAATGGCTCTTACATTGTTAATATGGTTAACAAAATCACTGATAATCAAGACGAGGGTATTGCTATAAGTGGTAAAGACCTTACAAACCCATCACTAGGTATTACAACAGACCAAATTTACACTTGGGCTATTGTTTGTGCAGGTGTAATTCCTGTAATTATCATTATAGTAGCAATCATAATCTGGGTACGCAGGAGGAATAAATAATGGCTAATAAAAACACAAACAGCAATCCAGCTACAGAGAACAAAAACATAGACGACGGTTCTATATTTTACGATAATACAGCAGGTACAATCTTCTCTGCTGATTCTGATGCTGAAACTGGTAGCAATAAAGAGGCTAAAAAGCAAAGCAAAAAATCAGAAAAAAGAAAAAACAGCAAAAAGCCAGCTAAGAATAAAAAGCCACTAATCATTGGTGCTGTTATTTTGGCTATTGCTGTTGCTTTGATAGGTGTTTATTTTCTTGTAGATAAAAAGGTTTCTACTCAAACAGATGACACCTCACCTACATACCCTACTGATGAAAATGGTCAGCAATACGCAACCGACCTGAAGGGTAATAAAATAAACTCTGAAAAGGATGCTAACGGTAATATTCTTGTAGCAGGTATCGAAACTCTTATCGACCACGTACCTGCAGATATAAAGACAGTTAATGTTACTAACGAGCATGGCTCTTTTGAGCTACATTCCGAAACTCCTACAGAAATTTCTACCGACGCTAATGGTAAGGAGGTTGTTTCAACAACAGGTGCAACCGTTTATACTCTTGTAGGCTTTGAGGACGCAGCTCTTGAAAGTGGTAAGCCAGACGCAGTAGCAAACGACGCTGCAGCAGTAAAAACAACAAACGTTGTTGATATAACAGGTGCAAACCCTGAGGAATATGGTTTAACAAAGCCAAGAGCAACCGTTAAAATTACATTTAACAACGGTAACGAAAGAACTGTTTTTGTAGGTAACGAGGCTCCTGGTGCTACTGGTGTATATATCAAGGTAAATGGTGACGAGGGTATTTATCTTGTAGCAGTAGAAAGCGTAGATTCATTCTTGTATAAGGCAACAGCATTGCTTGACCCAGCTGTTACAACTGTAGCAGATACAGACGAAAACGCAACACCAAGCAAGGTTACTATAAGTGGTAGTAACTTCCCTAAAACCTTAGAGTTTATTCCTAACGATGACGAAACTGTTCCAAGTGCATATTATAAGATGACAGCACCAACAACAGGCTTTGCTAATATAACAAACTCTTCAGCTGTTCTTGGTTCACTTCGTTCAGTTACTGCCGAAGAGGTGCTTGCGTTTAACCCAAGCAAAGCAGACTTAAAGGCACAGAATGTAGATATTGATGCACCTTATGCAGAGCTTAACGCTACCTTTGGTGACTCTACTATTCATTTATATACTTCAGCTCCATATACACAAGACGATGTAAGCAAGGTTAACCTATACAGCCCAGAAACAAAAATGCTTTATGCTATTAACGAAACAAAGGTTGCTTGGGTAACAACATCATACGAAGCTATGCTTTACGAGCATATTATCAAAGCAAATATGGACTTCATTAAAAATATAGAGGTTACTGCAAAGGGTAAAGCCTATAGCTTTGACATAGCTAAAGAAACAAATGTTGATGCCGAGGGCAACGAAACAATTCAGACAACTGTAAAATATGGTGATACAGCTATAGATAGCAGTAAGTTTGATATATTCTTTGCAAATCTTGAATCAGCACAGGTTCACAGCGCTAAAACAGGCAACGTAAGTGGTAACGCTGACTTGACTGTAAAGATTACTTATAACACAAGCAAATCACCAGAAACATTCACATTCTACAAGGGTGATGCAGGAAAATACAACTTCTCTAACAATGGTACAACACTAACAGGTGATGTATTTGATACTTATGTAACAAGTATTATAGAGGACGTTGCTTTAGTTGCTCAGAACAAGAATATTGATTCAATCTGATAATACTTAACAGCTTATTTGGTGTGCAATTGGTTTATTATAAACTGATTGCACACCATTTTTTGAATTTATCAGCAGGCTGACAACTTGACTTTTTATGCGTTGATAGTTATTATAAATTTAAAATAATATGTATTATGCTAATACCAATTTAAACACTAAGAATCTTGTCTGCATAATTTACTCTGCACTTTGTCCTTCTCGTTAGCAAGCGTCAGCTTGCCTGCACTGTCTTCGTTCTGAGCAAATTCTGCCATACAATCATTACCCCCTTTAAACAGGTATTAGTATAAGGAGGTTAATAATGAAAAAAAAGATTAGTGCTAATCTGATTTTTAACCTGTTTGTAATAGTTGTGTCAGTGGCACTTATTACTTACTTTTGCGTGTCAAAAGACGGACTTATAGATTTGCTGAGGTCTGATATAAAAATCAATATATTCTGGATAGCAACAGCTGTACTTTGTCAGCTGGGTAATATGATTATAGATTCGTATTTACTTTATCTGTATATAAAAGAAAGGTATGATAATTTCAGTTTTGCCGAGGGAATAAAAAGCTCATTTATTGGTAGCTTTTTCAGTGCAATTACACCGTCAGCGTCAGGTGGACAGCCTATGCAGGTTGTGTTTTTATCAATGAAAAAAATCGATGCAGGATATTCTTCCTCGTGTCTTATTCAAAAGTTTTTAGTTTATCAAATAACCTCTACATTTTTTACTGTTATAGCGTTAATATTAGAATTTGACTTTTTCATTGCAAACGTAAACACTCCCATCCTTTGGCTGTTTTTGATAGCAGGATTTTTCTCGCAGGTAGTTGTAACAGGCTTAATAATGATTGCCTCATTCAACAGCAAAATATCCAGATGGCTTATAAGGCTTACTGAAAAGCTATTAAAAAATATCAGATGGGTAAAGAACCCAGAAAAGCACGTTAAAAAGCTAGATGAACAGATTCAGCTTTTTCACACAGCAAATAAAAGCCTTGTAAAATCGCCTAAGCTTATGGTTATATCATTTGTAATGATTTTCATACAGATACTTCTTATTATGCTGATACCATATTGCGTGTACAGAGGCTTTTCGCTTGATTCGGCTACTGTGGTAGAAATTGTATGCTCACAATCATTTGTTACCCTTGCCTCGTCAATGATGCCACTACCAGGTGCTACCGGTGCTGCTGAGCTTGCTTTTTCTGTATTTTACGGAATGTTTTTCGGCACAGCGTTGCTAAAATCTGCATTGCTTATGTGGCGAATAATAACCTACTACGCAGTCATCCTGTTATGTGCACCTTTTTCTATGCTTACAAAGAAAAAAAGCACTGACAATACAAATAAAGCAATCAAATAGAACAACTATCATTTTCAAATTAAAACAAATATTTGAATATAATACAAAAAGGTGCAACCAATCAAATCAGTAAATTGGTTGCACCTTTTTATAATGCTGAATAAAAGCTTTATACTAGCTATAATTTTAATTTATTTTTATGTAGAGTTCTATATTATAATTTCTTCACCACAAGAAAAATAGTTAAGCTGTTGATTTAAAATACCTTTAATATAATCAAATTGCTCAACACCTGTACAATGACAGGTATAGTAGGTGGTATTAAAGCCTTTTAATATTTCGGCTGATTTTTTCAGCTCTGCCCTACCGTCACCGTTCGGGTCAAGCTTCATAAAGTGAAAGCCTCCAATCAGCACATCTGGCTTAAACCAGTCCATAATATTTAAAATACCCTTATGCGAACAACCACTTATTAAAATTTTCTTGTCGTTCTCTTTTATCAGTAAATATTGCTCGTGACAAAAATCATCTGGTATCATATTATCATCTACAATCATATTTAACCCATAGCTGTTTGTTTTGTAGCTTCTTGTGTTTTTATTGCACGAAAAAATCTCAAGCCCTTCATCTAGCTGAATATAGTCATTCACTGCTATTAATCTTCCATTATTTATAAGTGATGTATCAAGCCCTATGTATTTCTCTGTACCTGAAAAATGCTTGCCAAAAGCATTTTCGCTAATATATACAGTTGCATTATCGTTCAGCTGTAAAAACTTACTTATTCCACCACCATGGTCATAATGTCCGTGAGAAAGCACAGCTATATCCACAGCAGAAATATCCACGCCAAGCCTCTCGGCATTGCGTGCAAACATATCGCTTTGCCCCATATCAAATAATATTTTATGCCTTTCGGTTTCTATATAAAGGCTAAGACCGTGCTCTGTTTCTATTATCGGATTTTTAGTAGTATTTTCTATAAGTGCTGTTATCTTCAAATAAATCACCTTACTTATTTTTTATTCAGTATAGCACTAATCGAAATATATATCAATAAATTAAATCTGTATATCAGCGTGTACAAACTAGTTAATACACACCTTCACCATTTTTATTTTTCTAATATTGTCTTATAGAATTAAATATGATACACTTATGTAAATACATACAGTAAAAGGTGGGTTGTTATGGACAGAAACATTCCGGCAATAAGCGTTATCATTCCAATATATAATGTTGATGAATATTTATCAAGGTGCTTATCTTCAGTTGCTTACCAGAGCTTTAAGGATTTTGAGGTTATTATGGTAAATGACGGTTCTACTGACAACAGCCCCAATATAGCGGCACAGTTTGAAAGTGAATTCCCCAATTTCAAGCTTGTGCACAACACTAAAAAGGGTGTATCATCAGCAAGAAATTTAGGTGTGTCGCTTGCTCGTGGTGAATATATTGCTTTTGTTGATAGCGATGATTACATAGATATAAATTATCTTAAATACCTATATAACGAAGCCAAAAATCATAATGCCGATGTAGTACATTGCAACTATGGACTTTATTATAAGGAATCTGGCTTGGTGCGACCTGTTGTTATACGAAAGCCAAAGGCTGGCATTATGACAAATATGCAGATGGTAGAGCATACTATTGCAGATTTTTGTATGAGGTCATACCTTTGGAACAAGCTTTGGAGAAGAACGCTATTCACAGACAATGATATTACATTCCCAGAAATTAAGTTTGAAGATATTGCAACAACCTCACGCTTAATGTATTTTGCAAATAAAGGTGTTGCAATAAATAAGGTTTTATATTACTACACTGTACGCAGTGGTAGCATAGTACAAACAGCCTCACTTAAAAACAGTAGCGACTATGTACTTTCATTTGGGTGGCTAAAGGGCTTTTTTACCGATAAAAAGTGTGTAAGAGAGCTAAGACCAGCATTTCTACAGCTAGGCTTGGCTATATATTTTGCAAATGCTTATTATCTTTTTAGAGTTCACTTAAAATGCAGAAATTTTAAAGGCTTTATAAAAAACATAGGCGTATCACGAAAAAACCTATGCTATTTTTGTACCGATGAATTTAAAAACAGAGAAGATAAGCAAATAGCACTTAAATACAGCTTTACCTTGCCAAATCCAAAAACAAAATAATATATAAAAACATAACGCCCTTTAAAATCAACAAAAGATTTTAAAGGGCTTTTAGTATAGCGTAAAATTCAAGCTGACGCTATTTCTTCAAGTGCCTTCAGGTTTGTTAATATAATATACCTGTAGGCTGTTTTTATATATCCACTATTTGCAAAGCTGTTGAGTATTTTGCTTACAGTAACTCGTGAAGCTCCCACAAGATTCCCTATCTCTTCGTGTGTAAGATTTACAATTATTTCTCCGTTTAATGAGGTTTGCGACTGCAAAAGCTGGCTTGCAATGCGACTATCTGCCTTTGAAAAAACCATACCCGACATCTGTGCAGATAACATTCTTATAGATTGTGCCTGTACCATCAGAAGGTGCATTGCAAGCTTTGGATTTTTTGCAAATGCCTCTTCAAGCTGTTTATGGGTAATAGAAATTATAATCGAGTCTGCTATAACCTGTGCAGATGAAACTCTTGGCATTTGGTCAAAAAAAGCAGCCTCACCTAAAATACTGCCATTGCTTACAATAGAAATCGTCTTTTGCATACCATCAACAGAGTTACAAAATATCTTTACACTGCCCTTCTTTAAAAAGAAAAAGCAATCAGCCTGTTCTCCCTGAAAATATAGTGGTGTATTTTTTTTATAGCTTTTTTCTGTGCCGATATTGTTAAAAAGCTCTCCAGCCTCTTTACTAAGCTGTAACGAATCGCTACTATGTATAATCTTATTCATTTTACTTACATTCCTTATGTTAGTTGATAGCTATCTTCTAGCCTTACTTATGAATTGTAGCATACTTTACATTCTTTTATCAATAAATATGGCATAATTACTTAAAAGTATTTTTTATTAATATGATTTGTATTAATATGATTTGTATTAATATGATTGGAGGATTTTACTATGGGTATGACTATGTCCCAGAAAATTCTGGCTGCTCATGCAGGCTTGCCAGAGGTTAAGGCTGGTCAGCTTATCGAAGCTAAGCTGGATATGGTGCTAGGTAACGACGTTACTTCACCAGTAGCTATCAATGTTTTTGAAGATTGCAAGGCTACAAACGTGTTTGATAACACAAAAATCGCAATGATTATGGATCATTTTACACCAAATAAGGATATTAAATCTGCACAGCACTGCTTGCAGGTAAGAAACTTTGCAAATAAGTACGACATCAAAAACTTTATGGATGTTGGCGAAATGGGTATTGAGCACGCACTTCTGCCAGAAAAAGGCCTTGTTGGTCCTGGTAGCCTTTGCATTGGTGCAGACTCTCACACCTGTACATATGGTGCATTAGGTGCATTCTCAACAGGTGTAGGCTCTACAGATATGGCTGCTGGTATGATAAGTGGTAAGGCTTGGTTCAAGGTTCCTTCTGCTATCAAGTTCAATCTTATCGGCAAGCCACAGAAATATGTAAGTGGTAAGGATGTTATTCTTCATATAATCGGTATGATTGGCGTAGACGGTGCTTTATATAAGTCTATGGAGTTTATGGGTGAAGGCTTACAGTACCTGAACATTGACGACAGACTATGTATTGCTAATATGGCTATTGAAGCTGGTGCAAAAAATGGTATCTTCCCAGTTGACGATATTACAAGAGAGTATACAAACGGCAGATTCCAGGGTGAAGCTGTTGAGTATTTTGCTGATGATGACGCAGAGTACGATGAGGAGTATACAATTGACCTGTCACAGCTAAAGCCAACTGTTGCATTCCCACATCTACCAGAAAACACAAAGACTATTGATGAGGTAGAGAAAATAGATATTCAGCAGGTTGTTATAGGCTCTTGTACAAACGGTAGAATTTCTGACCTGAGAGCTGCTGCTGAGGTTATGAAGGACAAGAAAATCGCTAAGGGTGTGCGTTGTATTATCATCCCAGGCACACAGCAGATTTGGCTAGACGCAATGCACGAGGGCTTGTTTGATATTTTTGTAAACGCTGGTGCAATTGTTTCTACACCTACCTGTGGCCCTTGTCTTGGTGGTCATATGGGTGTACTTGCTCAGGGTGAAAGAGCTGTTTCTACAACAAACAGAAACTTTGTAGGCAGAATGGGTCATATTGATTCAGAAATTTATCTTGCTAGCCCAGCAGTAGCAGCTGCAAGTGCAATTGCTGGATATATTGCAGACCCTAACGCAGTTTGTGCAGAATAAGAAAGAGAGGATTGATTATAAATGAACGCAAAAGGTAGAGTGCACAAGTATGGCGATAATGTAGATACTGATGTTATCATTCCTGCAAGATATTTAAATACAGCCTCTCATAAAGAGCTTGCTGCTCATTGTATGGAGGATATCGACGCTGATTTCACAAAGAATGTACAGCAGGGCGATATTATGGTTGCAGAGAAAAACTTTGGCTGTG
>JAXJJE010000071.1:0-5856 GCA_036298405.1 Acutalibacteraceae bacterium | reverse complement strand
TACCATTTTCTTTCGATTTCGCTTTTTTTACCTGTTGGAATTGCAGAAATATAGCCATCTAAAAGCATATCTGACATCTGGCTTATTTTTTCATTAACAAGGTTAAACATATCCTTAAATTCACCCTCGTGCTGATTACCGGTAAGTAGCTTATCCTCTGAGCGTGGATAAGAATACACCTCTTTTTTAGGGTCGTACTTTATTTTTACCGGTATATATTTTGCATTTGCCTGATTATCCATAGCTAAAAGAATTTCACCGTCACGCAAAAATAAACCCTTTGCCTGATAGTGCTTTTCACGCTCGGCATCCATTTGCTTTTTTATATATTCGCTGTTACCTTGCTCTTTAATGGTAGTGTTAAATTCCTTTGCAGGCATATAGCAAACACCGGCAGGTGCCAAATTATCACCATACAAAGCCTTACCACCATTCATAATAGCTGCAAGATATATAAACATTTGCAGATTAAGACCCATTTCTAAATCACAGCGTTTAAGGTCCTTTTCGCCTGTTTTATAGTCTACTATTCGCACATAGGTTTTACCATCGATAGGGCTTTTGTAGAGGTCTACCCTATCAACAAAGCCAACAATGCTTACGCTACCGTCTTTAGTTTTTACTTTGTATTCGTCAATTCTGTTTTGTGTGCTGTTATCATTTTGAATACCGATAGAAAGCTCAAAATCGCTTGGCTTAAACTTAGAAACTGCCAGCTCGTCAAGCAATCTTTTGATAAGCACAGCACAGCTTTTTTGGGCTCTATTAACTGCGTATTCTGCTTTATTGTCGGGTAGCTTATTATCCTCGAAGGCTTGGCGTATATATTCCTTTGTAAATTCATCTATATAGCTTGATATATCTATATTTTCTCTATTTTCAATAAGCTGTTCTATATTTTCAAGCTTTAAGAATTTCTCCATTATATAGTGAACTAAAGAGCCATACTGTCGACTATCTACCAACGCTTTTCTTCTCTCTTTCAGCTTTAAGCCACTTTTGCAGAAGTACATATAAGCACAGCTGTAAAAATCATCAATTCTTGATGCAGACAAATGCATATTTTTTGAATACAGCACCGAGGCAGTATCCTTATCAATGCTTGGCATTCGTCTTTCTTTGTAGGAATATATACTTTCTAGTAATTGACCATATTTAGGTTGTTCAGAAAAATATTTTTCTAGCAAAAGCTTATTTTTATCGTCCTCTTTTATATTGGCAACTGTATGCTCAAAGGCTTGCTGTGTACACCATAGTGTAGCTGTATCAAAGTCGTATACATCGCAATTATGCTTTGTTTCAAGCTTTGGTAAAATGCGTTTTAGCTGTGTGGCTATTGTTGATGGCAACGCACCATCACCCTTTGTTGTATTGTTGTAATATGACACATAAAGCCTTTCGGTTGGGCTTGATACTGCTGAATAGGCACTGAACTGCTCCTGTGCAGATAAGTCAGAAAGTGAACAGCTTAGTGGCAAGCCAAGGTCTAACAGCAAGCAACGCTCGTTATCGGTAAACACACCTGTTTCGCTTGGTACAGCAGGAAATACACCCTGAACAGCACCAATCAGGAATGTGATTTTAGGAGAATTAAGTCTTGCTCTACCAGCTGTGCCTATTATTAAACGGTCGATACATAGTGGCTGATTAGCTATTTGTTCACAGCCAATAGCAAGCGAGAAAAGCTCGTAATAGCGTTTAGCAGATATGATTGTACCCTCAAGCACATTTGAGATTTTAGAAATTACAGAAACAACACTATTCCATACTCTTGTGTATTCGTCAACCAGCTCTGGAGAATTTTTTGCAGTAAGCCTGCTGATTTTCTCCTTTATTTTTTCTTTAACACCAAACTGTGTGAGCAATACAGAAATTTGCTTTGAGATCGCAAGACCGTCTGTATCCTTTGCAGAGGCTTGAAGCTCTTTAAGATAAGAATAAACCTCGTTTCTTATATTTTCTATTTTATCAAGCTGTAGCTTGTCTTCATCTGTCATTTCTGCTACGCCAAAGCCGTTTATATTACTTTTAAATGGCTCACTCCATTTTGGCGACCATGTAAAAAGATAATTTTCTATAAGTGAAATATCGTTATAGCTGTATTTGGTTATACCTGTTTTTAAAATTCTTAATATAGATTCACTATTAAATCCGTTTGTTACAGCGTCAAAGCAATGACGTATAAAATTAACAAGTGGCTTTGCGTTTATGTTTTCGGGCTTATCCATAAAATAAGCTATGTTAAACTTATCAAGAGTTACATCTAGAATACCTCTGTATAACGATTCATCTCGGCAGACAATGGCTATGTCTTTATATCTATAGCCCTCGTTAATTGTAAGAGCTTTAATTGTACTTGCTACATATTCACATTCACTATAAATATTATCAGCAGAATATAGATATACGTTTTCCACTTCACCATTATATGGCTTTATAGGGAATGCATAAAGTGACTTCTCTACAGCCTGTAAATCTACCCTTGATGTTCTACGATTTTCCAGAAATGGAGTGTAGTGCTCGGTGATTTTTTTATTACACTCACTAGCTAACGCACGGATTCTGTGATAGGTGTCGATAGTTACCCTAAAGCGAATACTTTTTTCATCAACCTTATTATTTACACATTCTGTACTAAGCGAAAAGTAAACATCGTCAGCCTGTGAAATTATACTTTTAAGCACCTTGTATTGCTGTGCAGTAAAGCCAGTAAATGCATCTATAAAAACGGTATAGCCAGTAAAAATTTTATGCTTAGTGATTTGCTGTGCCAGATATTCAAGAACATCTTGGCTGTGCACATAGCTTTGATTAACCATAGCAGAATAGGTTTGTAAAATATAGGCAGTTTCTTCCAGCTTTTGCTTTAGTGTGGGATTTTTAACCTCTGCCTTTACCGACAACAAATCATTTGAATTTATACCACTGCTTTTATATTCGTTTATAGTGGTAAGCATAGTATCAACAAAGTTTTTGTTCTTTGCCTGCTTAGCATAAAGCTCCAGCTTGTCGCTACATTCATCTATTGCAAGGCTCATTAATATTTTAGAAATTCCCTCGTCTAAAAAATCATTTGTAACGCCACCAACAAGCGAAAACACATATTTCTTCAACGTAGAAAAGCTAAGCACCCTTACATTTTCATTTAATGCTCCACTGTTTTTATTTAAAAAATATAGACCAGTTTCAAAAGAGAATTGCTCTGGCACAAGCACCAAAACAGGCTTACCATCGTTTATGTACCCATTTGATATTTCTTTTAGATAGTGGCTTTTACCACTACCACTACGTCCTAATAATAAATTAAGCATTTTATCACCCTTAAATACCTTGCATATGACTGTGCAAATTTATTTTTTATAATTATATCACATTAACTGTACAATAAAAGCACCAGCATATTAATTTTCTATAAAATTTTGATAATTATGTGCGTGTTAACTATTTATTTACAATTAATACCAACAATGTTTACAAAGAATTAGCACTCTAAGGTGTTAAGTGCTTGAAAATTTTGATAATGTGATATATAATATAAATCGTGAAAAGCTACAAAACAGCTTGTACTAATTTAAATACTAGGAGAGATTTCTATATGAGTAATCCAATTTTTACAATCGAAATGGAAAATGGTGATATCATCAAGGGTGAGCTTTACCCAGAAATTGCACCAAATACAGTAAATAACTTTATCAGCCTTGCAAACAGTGGCTACTATAATGGTTTAACATTCCACAGAGTAATTTATGGCTTTATGATTCAGGGTGGTTGTCCTGACGGTACTGGCTGTGGTGGTCCTGGCTATGGCATTAAGGGTGAATTTGCACTGAACGGCTTTAACAACACATTAAAGCACACAGAGGGTGTAATTTCTATGGCTCGTTCAGCAATGCCAGATTCAGCAGGCTCACAGTTCTTTATTATGCATAAGAACGCTCCACATCTAGACGGCTCTTATGCTGCTTTTGGTAAGGTTACAGAGGGTATGGAGTTTGTTAACGCTATGGCAGAATGCGACACAGACTACGCTGACAAGCCACTTGATACACAAATTATGAAGACTGTATCTGTTGATACACTTGGCGTTGACTACCCAGCACCAGAAAAGGTGGACTAATAATCGGTTATATTGCATTTTAATTATATCCACTACAGAAATGTAGTGGATATAACTGCGTATAGAATAAATTTTGAAAGAGGTTTTTACAATGCAGAAGAAGGATTTTAAGGCAGAGTCTAAAAGACTTATGGACCTTATGGTAAACTCTATTTACACACATAAAGAAATTTTTCTAAGAGAGATTATTTCAAACGCTAGTGATGCACTTGATAAGCTTCACTTTGTTTCTCTTACAGATAATTCAGCTGAAAAGCTACCTGAGCTATTCATAAAAATAGATGTTGATAAAGAAAACAGAACACTTACTATATCTGATAATGGTATAGGTATGTCTTATGAAGAGCTTGAGGATAACCTAGGTACTATTGCCAAAAGTGGTAGCTTCCAGTTTAAAAACGAGCTTAGTGAAAACGAAAAAACAGACATTATCGGCCAGTTTGGTGTAGGCTTCTATTCAGCATTTATGGTATCTGACGAGGTTACTGTTATTACTAAGAAGTACAACAGTGACAAAGCGTATATGTGGAAGTCAAACGGTGCAGACGGCTATACAATAGAAGACGCTGAAAAGGATAGCTGTGGTACTCAGATTGTTATGCACATAAGAGAAGATGTAGACTCTGAGAAATACACAGAGTATCTTGAAAGCTATAAAATACAGGGTTTAGTTAAAAAATATTCTGATTATATCAGCTTCCCAATCAAAATGGAGGTTGAAAGCACAGTTAATACAGCACCAGATTCAGAAGAGCCAAAGTACGAAACCGTAAAAGAGCTTAAAACACTAAACAGTATGGTGCCTATCTGGAGAAGAAGCAAAAGCGAGGTAACTCAGGAAGAATACAACAACTACTATAAAGAAAAGTTTATGGATATGACAGACCCACTTGCAACAATTAATGTAAGTGCTGAGGGTACTGTATCCTATAAGGCATTAATGTATATTCCAGCTGTTGCTCCTTACGGCTATTATACAAACGATTCTGACAAGGGCTTACAGCTTTATTCAAATGGCGTAATGATTATGGATAAGTGCGAACAGCTTTTACCAGATTATTTCAGATTCGTTAAGGGTGTAGTTGATTCTCAGGATTTATCATTGAATATTTCAAGAGAGCTTTTACAGCACGACAGACAGCTAAGCATAATTGCAAAGAACATTGAGAAAAAGGTTAAAAATGAGCTTTTAAAGCTTGTTAAAAATTCACCAGACAAGTATGAGACCTTCTGGAAAGCATTTGGCTTGCAGATTAAATTTGGCATTGCTTCAAGCTATGGCTTAAACCGTGAAGCATTGCAGGATTTGGTTGTATTCAGAAGCTCATCAGTAGACGGCTATACAACACTTGCTGATTATGTATCCAGAATGCCAGAAAGCCAAAAGTATATTTACTACGCAAGTGGTGTTAGCGAGCAGAGAATTGAGTCTTTACCACAAACAGAGCTTTGCAAGGAAAAGGGCTATGAGTTCTTGTATTTTACAGATGATATTGACGAGTTTGTTGCTAAAACTTTAATCCAGTATGGTGACAAAACAATTATGTCAATAGCTGACGAAAATGCAGAGCTACAGTCTGACGAAGAAAAGGAAAAGACAGAAAAGCAGTCAGAAGAAAACAAGGAGCTACTTGAGTTTGTAGCAGAAAAGCTAAGTGGTAAAATCACTAAGGCTGTTGTTTCAAAAAATTTAAAATCTCACCCTGTTTATCTATCTGCCGAGGGTGCAGTTTCTATTG
>JAXJJE010000070.1:0-4946 GCA_036298405.1 Acutalibacteraceae bacterium | reverse complement strand
TGGTGATTTAGAGCTTGAAAAGTCAGATGTAATAGCCGAGCAGGTTATTCGTCCTACAGGCTTATTAGACCCAGAAATTTCTGTGCGACCAATTGACGGACAAATGGACGACTTGGTTTCTGAAATAAATATAAGAGTAGCAAAGGGCGAACGCACACTTGTAACAACTCTTACCAAGAAAATGGCAGAGGATTTGACCACATACTTTGAAACAATGGGCATAAAGGTAAGGTATATGCACCACGATGTTGACACTGTGGAAAGAATGAAGATAATAAGAGAGTTGCGACTTGGCGAGTTTGATGTGCTTGTTGGTATTAACCTTTTAAGAGAGGGCTTAGATATACCAGAGGTTTCGCTGGTGGCAATCTTAGACGCTGACAAGGCTGGTTTCTTGCGTAGTGAACGCTCACTTATTCAGACAATAGGACGAGCAGCCCGAAATTCACAGGGTACTGTAATAATGTATGCCGATGAAGTAACCCTGCAAATGGAAAAGGCTATAAAAGAAACTGAACGCCGTAGGGCTATTCAGCACGCTTATAATCTTGAGCATAATATTACACCTAAAACAATCACCAAAAAGGTTGCCGAGGTGCTTGAAATTTCAAAGCGTGACGATGACGACGCTTATAATTCAAAGGGTAAGCGTATGACTAAGGAAGAAAAGCAGAAGCTTATAGAAGCATTGACAAAAGAAATGAAGGCTGCTGCAAAGCTGTTAGAGTTTGAGCACGCAGCATATTTAAGGGATAAAATTGAAAAACTAAAGGGAAAGAAATAGGTGAAAAGATGGCTAGAAAAAAGGCAACACCCGAATATAGCAACGAAAGCATAACAGTGCTTAAGGGTGCAGACAGAGTAAGAAAGCGTCCAGCCGTAATTTTTGGTTCAGACAGCATAGAGGGCTGTCAGCATTCTATCTTTGAAATTCTCTCTAACTCTATAGACGAGGCAAGAGAGGGCTATGGTAGAGAAATTACAATAACACGCTACGAGGATAACTCTGTAGAAATCGAAGACCACGGCAGAGGTATACCAGTAGACTACAACGAAAAAGAAAACAGATATAACTGGGATTTAACCTTCTGCGAGCTGTACGCTGGTGGTAAGTATAATAATTCTGAGGGTGAAAACTACGAGTATTCACTTGGTCTTAACGGTCTTGGTCTTTGTGCTACTCAGTATGCGTCAGAGTGGATGGACGCAGAGGTTAAACGTGACGGCTTTAAATATACCCTGCATTTTGAAAAGGGCGAAAATATCGGTGGACTAAAAAAGGAAGAATACAAGAAAAAGGACACCGGTACTAAAATTCGTTGGAAGCCCGACCTTGAGGTTTTTACAGATATAAATGTAACAGCTGATTATTACCGTGATATGATTAAGCGACAGGCTATTGTAAATGCTGGTGTTAACTTTATTTTCAGAAATCAGGTTAACGGTAAATTCGAGGAAGAAACCTTCAGCTATGTAAACGGTATTACCGACCATGTGCAGGAGCTTGTAGGCGAAAACTCAATTACTACAGTACAAAGCTGGAGTGCCGAAAAAATGGCACAGGACAGAGCCGACAAGCCAGAGTATAAAACAAAAATCAACATAGCCTTTGCATTTTCTAATCAGATATCACTTACAGAGTATTACCACAACTCCAGCTTTTTGGAGTATGGTGGTGCACCAGACAAGGCTGTAAGAAATGCATTTAAGTATATAATCAACCAATATTTAAAAACAAATAACAAGTACAACAAAAACGAAAGCCAGATTAAGGACGAGGATGTGCTTGATTGCTTAGTGGCTGTTGTTTCATCTTTTTCAAGTGTTACATCATACGAAAACCAGACTAAAAAGGCTATTAACAACAAGGGTATTCAGGACGCTATGATAGAGCTATTCCGTCATAATCTTGAAATTTACTTTATCGAAAACCCTATTGATGCCGAGAAGATTGCAAATCAGGTTTTGGTTAACAAGCGTAGCCGAGAAAATGCCGAGAAAACAAGAGCTAACCTTAAAAAGAAGCTTACAAGCAATATGGATATGACAAACCGTGTGGCTAAGTTTGTAGATTGCAGAAGCAAAGACACCTCTATTCGTGAAGTATTCATAGTAGAGGGTGACTCTGCGTTAGGTGCCTGTAAGCAGGCACGTGACCCTGATTTTCAGGCTATTATACCAATCAGAGGTAAGATACTTAACTGCTTAAAGGCTGACTATAATAAAATCTTCAAAAGCGAAATTATAACCGACCTTATAAAGGTGCTTGGCTGTGGTGTACAGGTAAGCTCAAAGGCGAATAAGGAGCTTGCAAGCTTTGACATTAATCTGCTTAGATGGAACAAGGTTATTATCTGTACCGATGCCGATGTTGACGGCTTCCAGATTCGCACACTTTTACTTACAATGATTTATCGCCTTACACCAGACCTTATCGAGGCTGGCAAGGTGTTTATAGCTGAATCACCTTTGTATGAAATTACAACTAAAAAGAATGTATATTTTGCATATACCGAGCAGGAAAAGGAAAAATTCATAAAAGAGATTGGCGACGAAAAATTCACAATCCAGCGTTCAAAGGGTCTTGGTGAAAACGAACCAGAAATGATGAACCTTACAACTATGAATCCAGCCACACGCAGACTTATCAAGGTTTTGCCAGACGATGCTGAAAGAACATCGCAGATGTTTGATATTCTGCTTGGTGATAACCTTGCAGGCAGAAAGCAGTACATCGTTGACCACGGTGCAGAGTATACCGATTCGCTTGATTTGTCGTGATACAAGTATATTTTTATAAAAAATTATATTATGATATATTATTAATATGTAATCAGGAGCTGTTAAATGGATTTAAAAAATTTTTATTTTCAAAACATAAAAAATGATGAATATCATTATCGTTTTTATGATTCGATTAAAAACTCTAATAAAAGATACAACATTTTTCTTGGAGAGTATGAAATAGACGATATTGAATTTGTTGTATACGATACAGAAGAAGCTATATTAAAATTTAGAGAATTATGTCAGCCTGAAACAGGTTTTTATGATAATGAAAACACCTATTGGTTTTATCTTATAACTTACTATTTATATAAAATGGGGTATGAAATAAAAGAATTTCCTAGAATCTTAGCAAGACCACCTAAAGACCCTACTGATTTTGTTTATAAAGAAATAAGAACTAGAATTATCTCTCAAGGTGGCGATTTCAACGGCACTGTTCGTTATGCCACTAGGCGAACCTTTGTGGCTAATCTTACCTTTGAAATTAAATCGAATCATATTGAGATAAGTGATTCTATAGACCAAAAGTTTGCTGAAATATCAAACAGGCAAGCACCTTTTAATAATATGAGTACAGATGAAAAACTTGCTGAAATTGCTAACCTTATAGAAAATATGTTAAAAAAAGATGGTAAGTTCGTTTCATTAGATTATTCAACAATATGTTATGATTATATCGACAATGAAAACGTTAAGAAATACAGACATAAACTTCAATGTTTTAGACATTCAGCTGAAGATTCAATTAAAGAACGAGAGACTTTTTCGAATGAGCAAAAGTCATTTTTGATTGATTATGGATTGATGATAATAAAAGTAATCTATAATATATTGTTTAAACCCCAAATTTAAATTATTAAATAATCCCGAAAGGCGGTGTTAGTTTGCCACCAAGAAAGAGTAATAAAGAAAGAAAACCTCAAACATCATCTATTAAAGGTGTAATAGATGGTGCCGGTGAGGTTGTACAGCAGAAAATTGCTACTACTATTGAAGAAAACTATATGCCATACGCTATGAGCGTTATTCTGAGCCGTGCTATCCCAGAGATTGACGGCTTTAAGCCTAGCCACCGTAAGCTGTTATATACAATGTATAAAATGGGCCTGCTAAGTGGAGGCAGAACAAAATCTGCTAACATAGTTGGTCAGACAATGCGACTAAACCCACACGGTGACAGTGCAATTTATGACACTATGGTAAGATTAAGCCGAGGCTACGAGGCTTTGCTACACCCTTATATAGATTCAAAGGGTAACTTTGGTAAGTTTTACAGCCGAGATATGGCATGGGCTGCTTCAAGATATACCGAGGCTAAGCTTGACGCTATCTGTCACGAGCTTTTCAGAGATATCGACAAGGATACGATAGATTTTGTAGACAACTACGACAACACTATGAAGGAGCCTACACTTCTGCCTGCTACATATCCGTCTGTACTTGTTAATGCAAATACAGGTATTGCAGTAGGTATGGCTAGTAATATTTGCTCGTTCAATCTTAAAGAAATCTGTGACACCACAATCGCTTTAATTAATGATGAAAACCACGACGTAGCCTCTACCCTACCTGCACCAGATTTTTCGGGTGGTGGTCAGATTATCTATGATAAAAGGGTATTTGACGAAATTTACAAAACAGGCCGTGGTAGCTTTAAAATGCGTTCAAAATATACCTACGACAAAACAGCAAACTGTGTTGATGTAACAGGTATACCACAGTCAACAACAAGCGAAGCGATTATAGAAAAGGTTATCGACCTTGTAAAGCTTGGCAAAATTAAAGAAATTGCAGATATCCGTGACGAAACAGGCTTAGACGGCTTGAAAATCACAATAGACCTAAAGCGTGGTACAGACCCCGACAAGCTTATGCTGAAGCTTTTTAAAATGACACCACTTGAGGACAGCTACAGCTGTAACTTCAATGTGCTTATTGGTGGTGTGCCAAGAGTTTTGGGTGTTAAGGAGCTTTTAGAGGAATGGATAGCATTCAGAGTAGAGTGTGTTCGCAGAAGAACCTACTTTGACCTTAACAAGAAAAAGGAAAAGCTACACCTGCTAAGAGGCTTGCAGGCTATTCTGCTTGATATAGACAAGGCTGTTAAAATTGTACGAGAAACAAGAGAAGAAAGCGAGGTTGTGCCAAACCTTATG
>JAXJJE010000069.1:0-1211 GCA_036298405.1 Acutalibacteraceae bacterium | reverse complement strand
TAATATATGTGAATGTGTTTATGGCTGTGTTTTCAGTTTTTGTGCTGATTGTGCTTTTCTATATTCGTCACAACATAGTAAAGCCGTTTGACAGAATAATCACCTTCCCATATGAGCTTTCAAAGGGTAATCTTACTATACCTCTTAAAGAGAGTAAAAACCGATATTTTGGAAAATTTCTTTGGGGTCTTGATATGCTAAGAGAAAAGCTGGAGCAGTCAAAGCAGGCAGAGCTTGAGCTGAAAAAAGAGAAAAAGACAATGCTTTTGTCGCTTTCTCACGATATAAAAACTCCACTTTCTGCAATCAAGCTTTATTCAAAGGCACTTTCAAATGGAATTTACAAAGAGTATGAAAAACAGCAAGAGGTATACGAAAGCATAAACGCAAAGGCAGACGAAATTGAAGGATATGTGGCTGAGATTATGCGTAACGAAACTGAGGATATTATTGCATTTGATATCAGAAATAGTGAGTTTTATTTATCTGAGGTTATTAACAATATAAATTCATATTACAAAGATAAGCTTGATAATACAGATTTTACTATAGCTAGCTACAACGACTGTATGTTAAATGGTGATATTGATCGATTAACAGAGGTGTTCCAGAATATAATTGAAAACGCTATAAAATATGGCGATGGGCAGAGTATTAGCGTTGATTTTTCTGATGAGGAGGACTGCCGTATAATTACAGTTAAAAATAGTGGATGCACACTACCACAAAGTGAGCTGTCACATATTTTCGATAGCTTCTGGCGAGGCTCTAATGTAGGCTCGAAGAATGGAAACGGATTGGGTCTTTATATTTGCCGTCAGCTTACAAAGGCAATGGGTGGAGATATATTTGCCGATATAGAAAATGATTATATGTGCGTGTCGGTTGTTTGCAGAAAGAAGTAAAATTTAATTTATGGAGATGTTAGTAATGCAAAAAGAACAATTTTCAAAACCAATAGCAAGCTGTATGCTTATTTTTCTTATATGCAGTATAGCAAGAGTTCTCGAATATTTTTTAATAAGAACAGATGAAACTATTCTGGCTGAAAACTTTATACATAAGGTTTTGGGTATAATTGTTTTAATAGTAATACTTAAATTTACAAAGCTTTCTTGGGATAGAATTGGATTCAAAAAAGCTGACATTTTACAAAATATTTTCAAAGGCTTAGCACTTGGTGCTGTTTGTTTTCTGGTTGCATACATAGT
>JAXJJE010000068.1:0-4123 GCA_036298405.1 Acutalibacteraceae bacterium | reverse complement strand
GTATGAAGTGTGGTGCAAAATATGCCGTGAAGAAGTCTACTTTTTAATAGAGATTAGTATAATATAAAAGATTTCAATAACAAGCTATAATTTTAAATTCACTTACAATTTTAATTATTATAAACATAAAGCCCTGCGATACTGTGATTATAGCAGTACTGCAAGGCTTTTATTCGTTTTATTCAATATTAATCACTTTCATCTATATATTCAATGCTATTATTCGCTTGTGATTTTTTTATCATTCTGCCATTCACAAATACATAACCCTCTGAATCATCGCCATAATTCAGATTAATAGGGTTACCCTCGTCATCTGTAGGAACTGGTACTGGCTTTGTAGGGAAGCTTTTTTCTTCCTCCTTTGGTTCAAGGTCGAAGAGTCTTTCCATTCTAGGATAAAGTCTATAAACAGAGCAGTATGAAATTCCCGTTGGCAATATAAGTAAAACAGAAATCACCAAAACAACAACACCTGCAATCGGGTTACCAGTGTATAAAGAAATTGCTAAGCACGCAGACAATAAAACAAATGATGTTATTGCTACATAGAAATTCTTTGGCAATTCACCAAATGCCATTAAAGCTGCGTTTTTAAAGTAATGCTTCAGCTTTAATTCTAGTGTTACTGTAATTATTGGTATTGAAAATGACATAAACAGTATAAACAAAGAAATTAATAAAGCAATGAAGGCTGGCACTAAAAAAATCAAGCTTTTTGCTGCAAATCTTATATATAAAGATATGCTGTAGTAAGAAACTATTACAGATAAATATATAAGAACACCATATAATGCAAAATATTTAAAATTGTTTTTTATTCCCTTTTTATATGCTTGTAGTGGCTTTATGGTGTCTTTTCCACCCTTTACTATATCCTTAGTTATTTGTGTAACACCCGAATAAAATGGATATACAAAAATTATAATAAGTGCCAAAAACCACAGATTAGTTGTTTGGTTAAGTGCTATTGCCAGTAAATATATTATTACTGAAGCAATTATAAGAGGGATAGAAAATAAAACATTACCTACAAGCATTGACTTGAAATTTTTAAAATACAGCCTAAAAAAGCCTAGTCTTTCATTTTTTGTATTCATAATAATTTATTATCCTTATTTTTATTTATGAAAAAGTAAATATTCCTGCAAACAGAAAATTTAACACAGCATCTACCATTGCACTTGCCGACAATGCTATTAAAATAAAGCTGTTATTCACTATGTATTTATAAAAGGTATTCTCTTGATTATAGGCTACACCACGTAATCTGGCAAAAATGTTATTCGCAAAAGCCATTGCATGCTTACCCTGAAAGACAAGTGCAAGTGTTGATATAATACAGCCCAGAAACATAATTAACAGAAAAAAGCCTACACCTGAAAAGCTATAGCAGCTGTACAGATAGCCTCCGGTAATACCCATACCAAAGCCCTTAAATGCTATTACAACAGGCACTCCCAAACTACCCCACGCTGACAAACCAAGCAAAAAAACAGCTATAAAAAATATAAAGTTAGCTGTTAAACCTGCCATAAACGACGATAACAGGGTTTGATTGCATCTAAGTGTGAAGTCTGACGTGAACACAATATCCAAAGAACGTATAAGGGATTTATCTGCTTTACCAGCCGAAACTGCACCAAAAATAAGTCCTATAGCCACCGAAAGTAATAACATAACATTAGCACCATATTGATGACAGAAATATATAATATCTTTTCGTTTTAAGCTTACTCTGCTTTTTCTTACAGAAACTAAAATACCCTTCATATTTAACCTCCCATATAATTTCTTTTAGAAAATTATATGAGAGGTTGTATTATTATATGCTTATCTGCCAAGCTCGTCGGCTCTTTTTGTACACGCCTGCATAGCGTCTTTGATATTCTGGTAAAAACCACCTTTATCAAGTATATCTAACGCTGCAAGAGTTGTGCCACCTGGTGAAGAAACCTTTTTAATAAGTACATCTGGTGTATCGCCAGACTTCATCAGCATTTCTGCACTACCCTTTAGTGTTGCACATATCAAATCCATAGCAACATCTGCAGAAATACCCTGCTCAGTTGCATAGTCACACATAGCCTTTGCAAACAGATATACATATGCAGGGCTACTGCCGTTTACAGAAATTATTGTGTTCATCTGGCTTTCTGGTAATACCTGACATACACCAGAAGTTGCAAACATATTTTTAACAACCTCAAAATCCTCGTTTAAAATATTATCAGAAGGACACAAAGCTGTTGCACCACAGCCCAGCAACAATGGAGTATTAGGCATAACACGCACACAAGGGCACATTTTTTCTAAAGTAGAGGTTATATAGCCGATAGAAATACCTGCTGCAATAGAAACCATAATTGTATTTTCTGTAACAGTAGCTTTTATACCCTCTAATACCTCTTGATAATTTTGAGGCTTTACAGCTAAAACAACAAAACGACTATTCTCTACTACTGAATTTGCACTCTCACAGGTATTAATTCCTCGATTACTCATAAGCTGTAGCTTTTCTTTATCAAGGTCAAACACATAAATATCCCCAGCATTTGCCACATTGTTTGTAAGCATACCATTAATTATTGCTGTTGCCATATTACCGGCACCAATAAAACCTATTTTGTTCATTTATTTCACCCTTATTATTAAATTTTATGCAACTCTAATTTTTCTTTAAATATAGCATAAATACGCTATTAATTATACCACGGTTATATAATTGTGTAAACGTATAAATTACTGTTTATATCCAACAACTGCAAAAAACAGAAGCTACCATAGGTAACTTCTGTTTTTTAGCGTTATTCAAACTAGTGCAATTATAATGCACCTACTGTTGTCTGATATGACTGATAGCAATCATCACACATACCATTGTATTTAATAGAATTTTTCTCTGTTGGTTGTGAGAAGGTTTGCTGACAATTGTCACATACAACATCACCAGTAAAGTCGATTGCTTCAACTGTTATTGAGCCATCTTCTACACTTGCTTTACAATCAGCACACCATAGCTTTGTAAACTCAGCGTCCTCTGATGGCTTAAAATACTCTAGACTTGCAACCATCTTCTTACAGTTAGGGCACTCAACAACACCCTCTGCTTCTGTTGCTTCTTCAACTGGCTCTTCCTCAACTGGTTCCTCTTCAACTGGCTCTTCCTCAACTGGTTCCTCTTCAACTGGTTCTTCTTCGTTTGTATCAACAGCTGAGCTTGAAGTGTCTTCTGAAGTATCGCTTGATGTGTCTGCAGAGCTATTATCCTGTTCTGCAGATTCTGTTGTAGTTTCTGGTGCAGCTACAGGCTTTGCTGGGCTACCACCATTTTGATTTGCACTGATAGTGAAAAGTACAACGATGATTGCAACAATTACAATAAATGCTACAATACCTAGTACTAAGCTTGATTTTTTATCGTTATTAGAGTTATTATTCATAATAAACCCCTCCATTTATTACCAACTATATTTGATAAGCTTTTATAGCTTTATTAAGCCTAAGGCTTAATCTATATTATTACTCACTAACCTCTGTTACAGCTGTTGTTTTTACAGGCTTTGCTGGGCTGCCACCATCTTGATTTGCACTGATTGTGAATAAAGTTGCAATAATAGCAATAATTGCTAAAAAAGCCACAATACCTAAAACGAAGCTTGATTTTCTGCCGTCATTTGCGTTGTTGTTCATAAGTGAACCTCCTTATTTCTGTATAAAATATATTGATTTTTTTACAACTATACATAAACTAATCATCTTAGATAATATGTACATATAAACAAATCTGCCTAAGAATATTTTAGCTTTTATAACCTTGTTTGTCAATATATTAAGAAAACATTTCTTATTCAATATACATAGATTTTCTATATAACTACAGCTAAGAATTTTTGTATACAGAAAAAAACGTATAAATTTTGTTTTACACTTTTATTTCTTTTTTAAATGTGATATACTATTTCAATAACACGCTAGGAGGAAATAAAATGAAGCCTATCGGTTTTGATAACCAAAAATATTTGATTATGCAATCAGAGCAAATCCGTAATCGTATAGATCAATTCGGTGGTAAGCTATACCTTGAATTTGGTGGTAAGCTTTTTGATGATTATCACGCTTC
>JAXJJE010000067.1:0-5049 GCA_036298405.1 Acutalibacteraceae bacterium | reverse complement strand
TTGTTAATATAATATGTTTATTTTTATGATTTTTTACGACCTTTTTTGCAAGTCCAATATTAAAAAAATCTGTGCTAGAAATAAACTGATTAACTCAGCATAGTTTTTGTTTATGAATCATATTAATTATTGAATAATATTTGCTTTTAAATCTTAAATCGGGATTTATATTTGACAAAATATGCTTACGGAATATGAGATAATAGTGAAAAGAAAAGTGTGATTGCTGTTAACTGTTAAAGGGTTTTACTTCGATAAACTGTATCGGAACACGATATAGTTTATGCTGTTTTGATTGGAGGTGCTATCTATAACCAGAACCATATACATAGATGTTCTTATAGCAACAAATTTTGTGGTTAATTATTTTATTTTACTATCAGTAGCTAAATGCAGAAAATTATCACCTAATCAAAAAAGGCTACTAATGGGTAGTTTTTTTGGAGCAGTGTTTTCGTTAATTATCCTTTTACCAAGTATGGGAGTTATACTTGGTGGCTTAGTAAAAATAATAATTTCAAGTGTAATAGTGATAATTACCTTTGGCTATAACGGATTTAAAGCTTTGCTAAAAAATATAGCGTTGTTCTACCTTATAAGCTTTGCGTTTTGTGGTGTAATGCTTTTTGTATGGTTTATTTTCACCCCAAAGGGATTAGCTGTGAATAATTCAGTTGTATATTTTAATATTTCACCAAGAATTATGGTAGTTACAACACTTGTTGCATATATCGTTGTCCGAGTGTGCGACAGACTGATTAACAGAACAGCAAGCAATATAGAAATATGTAAAATAAAGATTATCCATCACAACAGCTATTGTGAATTTTACGGCAAGGTAGATACTGGCAACACCCTATATGAGCCATTCAGCAGATGTCCTGTTATAGTAGTTAATGAATCTGCGATTAAAAGTATAACCGACAATAAATTCGCTAAAATTCTTAATAATAACGAACCAGACTATTCTTTAAAAAACAAATATAGAGTAATTCCGTTTAATGCTATAGGTGCAAATGGCTTATTACCTGCTTTTTCTCCTGATGAGGTTTACATAAACGATTGCTTCTGCTCTGAAAAAATCTATGTAGCTGTTTGTAAAAATGATATTTTATGTGGTGAAATTAAAGCAATGGTTAACCCTGAAATTATTGAATTTGTAAAGGAATGATTATAATGTTTTTCTCTGGATTAATAATCTTTTTTCTTAAAGTAAAGAAGAAGTGTTTTGGCTACGAAGGTGTATTTTATATCAACGGGCCTCAAACGTTACCTCCACCATTAAAAAAGGTAGAGGAAGAAGCCGTTATGAACAAAATAAAAAATGGAGATGACACTGCACGAGAGCTGCTAATTACACATAATTTACGTTTAGTTGTATATATAGCTAAAAAGTTCGAGACAAGTGGTGCAGGTGTTGAGGATTTAATTTCGATTGGAACAATAGGACTTATAAAGGCTGTGAATACCTTTTGTCCACAAAGAAATATTAAACTGGCAACATATGCTTCTCGCTGTATAGAGAACGAAATTCTTATGTATCTTAGAAAGAGCACGCAATTAAAGAATGAAATATCTATTGATGAGCCACTGAATATTGATTGGGACGGTAACGAGCTTTTGCTTGGCGACGTTTTAGGTAGCGAAAATGATATTGTAAATAAAAACATTGAGCAAGAGGTAGAGTGCAAAGTGCTGTTAGACGCTGTGAATAAGCTTGAGCCCAGAGCTAAGCAGATAACAATGCTACGCTTTGGACTTATGGGGCAAAAGGAGCACACCCAAAAGGAAGTAGCACTTATGCTTGGGATTTCGCAATCATACATATCCAGATTAGAAAAAAAGATTATAAATAAATTAAAAAAGGAGCTTTCTTCTTCTATATGAATTAATTTTCTTGTTTTGGTAAATATATAAATATGCCACACAGGCAAATTAATATATTTAGGAGAAGTATAAAATGAAAAGAATGTTTTGTATATTAGCTGCAACAATTATTTTATCATTATTTATGACAGGCTGTGGTGAGCGAGGTAAAATAGGCAATGGTGAAAATGGTACTATTACCGACAATAATAGCAACACAACAGAACGCCAAACAGATAACAATAACAATGTTGATAATGGCGATAATAATGGTAATAGCGATAATAATAACGATATGTTTGGTGTAACAGAAGACCCAACCGACAACAACACTGGTGTTGATAACTCTACAGATTACACAGAGCAAAATACAGACGGAAGTACACAGCAGGGTATTGCCGGCAGAGTTGGTGACGCAATAGATGAAGGTGTAGCTGGCTTAGGTGACGCACTTACAGGAGATAATAATAACAACAACAATAACAATACACAGCCAATGCAGTAATCTGCTTTATCCCAAAGCCACCCCAAAAGGTGGCTTTAATTTTGCGAATAAGCGAATGGTACACTATAATATAGAGCAATTGAATTGTAATTCTAAAAACGCATAATATGTCTTTTTCATAAACTCTTTTGGCTTGAAAAAAATACCTGTACAAGGTATAATTGTATGCAGTTGTTAATAAAAATATAAAGCCAATTTATAGGAGGCTGTACTTATGAAGATTAAAATGACTGCACCTTGCTTATTAGGTGTAGAGGGTATTGTAGCACAGGAGCTAAAGCGTATGGGAGCAGAGGATGTTATGCCGGAAAACGGCAGAGTTTGCTTTAGTGGCGACTTTAATATACTTGCAAGAGCTAACATTTGCTCACGCTACAGCGAAAGAATACTGATAGAAATGGGCAGATTTACTGCAAAAACCTTTGAGGAGCTTTTTCAGGGTGTAAAATCATTACCTTGGGAGCAGTGGATTGGTAAAAAGGATAAATTCCCTGTTAAGGGCAGAAGCCTTAACTCTCAGCTTAGCAGTGTGCCATCTTGCCAGAAGATAATCAAAAAGGCTATAGTCGAAAGACTAAAATCAAAATATAAGGTACAATGGCTTGAAGAAACTGAGGAGCTTTATCAGATTCAGTTTTTAATAATGAAAAACACAGTCAGCATTATGATAGATACATCTGGTAATGGCTTGCACAAGCGTGGCTATCGTCAGATTTCTACCGAAGCACCTATTAAAGAAACACTTGCAGCCACAATGGCAGACCTTGCAAGAGTACACAGCAACCATATAGTTGTTGACCCGTTCAGTGGCTCTGGTACTATACTTATAGAATCAGCCTTAAAGGCAATGAATATTGCACCTGGCAAAAGCAGAGATTTCTCTGCAAAGCACTGGAGCTGTATAGACAGCAGTGTGTGGCAACAGGAAGTTGAAAAGGCTATCTCTGAAGAAAAGACAGACGCAGAATTTCAAGCCTTTGGTTACGATATTGACAATAGTGCTATACAGCTTGCCACAGCAAACGCTGTAAAGGCTGGTGTTGGTGATAAAATAAAGTTTATAAAAAGAGATATCAAGGACTTTACACTTGATTTTGACCGTTGCAGTGTAATCACAAACCCACCATATGGCGAGCGTTTGCTAGATATTGAGCAGGCTCAAAGACTGTACAAGATAATGGGAGAGAGATTCCTTGCTGGTAACGGCTACAGCTATACAATTATCAGCCCAGATGAGGATTTTGAAGATTTATTCGGCAGAAAAGCCGACAAACGCAGAAAGCTTTATAATGGTATGATTAAGTGTCAGGTTTATATGTACTATAAATGATAGCTAATTTCGGTTTGTACATCAACATAAGGTTATAATTTATAAAAATGTAAACAATTTTTAAACCCTAAATTTTGCTATTGATTTTTACTATAAAAAGGTATATTATATCTTTAGCACTCATAAGCTAAGAGTGCTAAAGATGATTGTTAATCCATAGGAGGAAATTATTATGACTATAAAACCATTACTAGACAGAGTTGTATTAAAGGCTCAGCAGGCAGAAGAAACAACAAAAAGTGGTATTGTGCTTGCAACATCAGCACAGGAGAAGCCACAGTTTGCTAATGTAGTAGCTGTTGGCCCAGGTGGCGTTGTAGATGGTAAAGAGGTTACAATGTATGTAAATGTGGGTGACAAGGTTATCACAAACCAGTACGCAGGCACAACCGTTAAGCTAGACGGTCAGGAATATACAATAGTTCGTCAGTCAGACATACTTGCAGTAGTAGAATAATTTATTTATATATAGGAGGCTTTATTTATTATGGCTAAACAAATTGCATACGGTGAAGACGCAAGAAAGGCTCTTATGAGTGGTATTAACCAGCTTGCAGATACAGTAAAAATCACACTTGGCCCTAAGGGCAGAAACGTAGTGTTGGATAAAAAATTTGGTGCACCACTAATTACAAACGATGGTGTTACAATTGCTAAGGAAATCGAGCTAGAGGATCCATTCGAGAATATGGGTGCACAGCTTGTAAAAGAGGTTTCTGTAAAGACAAACGACATTGCCGGTGACGGTACAACAACAGCTACACTTCTTACACAGGCTCTTATCCGTGAGGGTATGAAGAATGTTACTTCTGGTGCTAACCCAATGATTCTTAAAAAGGGTATTCAAAAGGCAACTGATATTGCTGTAGAAACAATCGTAAAGAATTCTAAGCAAATCAGTGGTTCTGACGACATTGCAAGCATTGGTGGTAACTCAGCAGCCGACCCTAAGATTGGTAAGCTTATAGCAGAGGCTATGGAAAAGGTTACAACTGACGGTGTTATTACTGTAGAGGAGTCAAAAACAGCAGAAACATACTCTGAGGTTGTTGAGGGTATGATGTTTGACAGAGGCTACATTGCACCATATATGGTAACAGATACAGAAAAAATGATTGCAGAGCTAGATGACGCATTCATTCTGATTACAGATAAGAAAATTTCTAATATCCAAGAGATTCTTCCACTACTAGAAGAAATCGTTAAGACAGGCAGAAAGCTACTTATTATTGCAGAAGATATCGAGGGTGAGGCTTTAACAACTCTTGTTCTTAACAAGCTTCGTGGTACTTTCACTTGTGTTGGTGTAAAAGCTCCTGGCTTTGGCGACAGAAGAAAAGAAATGCTT
>JAXJJE010000066.1:0-1610 GCA_036298405.1 Acutalibacteraceae bacterium | reverse complement strand
TTATATGCGTCCCTAATAAAAAACACTTTGAACAAAAACAAACTAAGTTATAAACAATAAAACTTATAGCGTTATGCTGTAAAGCCACCAGAGTGGAACTCTGCCCGACAAACTACAATTTGTTAATCATTATAAAAAACGTAATATTTCTTACAGCTGTTGTGTTGATATTATGTGTTTTTTAATAAAACTACTTGATTTTTTTCAGTGGTTATAGTATAATAACAATACAATCGCATTTGGCGGTTAAACTGAGCAAGTCAGAATTTTAATTCCTATGTAAATGTGAACAACAGGCCCTGTACGATTGGGTGCTGTGAACCATGTCAGGCGGGGAACCGAGCAGCATTAAGCAGATTTCTTGATGCGATGCAGTAAGTCTGTTGTTCGCATTTGCACAGGAGTAGACCGTCTGTCTTGCTCTTTTATTTTTTAATTAAGGATAAGGGGTGTGTGTATGTATCAGGTTTTGTACCGAAAGTGGCGACCAAAGGTATTTGCTGATGTTTCGGGCCAACCACAGGTGACTGTAACTCTTAAAAACGAGCTACAATCAGCCAGAATCAACCACGCCTATCTTTTTACGGGTACACGTGGTACAGGTAAAACAACCTGTGCTAAGATACTTGCAAAGGCTGTTAACTGCCTTAACCCTCAGCAGGGTGACCCTTGTGGAGAATGTGAAATCTGTAGGGGAATAGACGAAGGCTCTGTAATGGATATTGCAGAAATAGACGCAGCAAGTAATAATGGTGTTGATAATATCCGTACTATTATAGAAGAAGCAGCCTTTACTCCGGCAAAGGCAAAGTACAGAGTGTATATAATAGACGAGGTTCATATGCTGTCAGCAGGTGCTTTTAATGCACTGCTTAAAACATTAGAGGAGCCACCGTCACACGTTGTATTTATTTTAGCTACAACCGAGGTACACAAGCTACCTGCTACTATATTGTCAAGATGTCAACGCTTTGATTTTCATAGAATTTCTGTACAAGACCTTGCAAGCAGACTAAAATTTGTTGCACAGCAAGAGAATGTACAGCTTGATGATGATGCAGCTGTGCTTATTGCGTCGGTTGCTGATGGTGCTATGCGAGATGCACTGTCGCTACTTGATAGATGTATTGGTGTAAGCAGTGAAATTACAGCCGAGGTTGTACATACTACAGCAGGCTTGGCTGGTAAAGAGCATTTGTTTAAAATTACTGATTGTGTTATCAATAAAAATACACAGCAGGCCTTAGAATTTATTGAACAGCTTTATAACGAAAGCAAGGATATGGGCAGACTTTGTGAGGAGCTTATAGACCACTTCAGAACATTAATGCTGTTAAAGACTATGAGTAATCCAGAGTCGTTGCTTATTATGTCAGCTCAGGACAAAGAAAGAGCAAAAATGCAAGCGAACAATATACAGCTTGAAAATATTATGTATATAATGGAAATTCTGCAAGCTAGCTATGACAGAATTTTCAGAGGCAGTAACAAGCGTACAGAAATGGAGCTTGCACTTATAAAGCTTACTTCTCCTAAGCTGGATACCTCTTTAGAGGCACTTGTGGCAAGAATAGCAAAGCTGGAGCGTGCAGTAAAACGAGGTGTACAGC
>JAXJJE010000065.1:0-8819 GCA_036298405.1 Acutalibacteraceae bacterium | reverse complement strand
GTCCTCGCAAGGCGACAGCCTTGCTGTGGGTCAGTATTCGTTATATAGAAAAAGTTACCATATATTATCCAAAAACGACCGACTATCTGAAAACGGTGGTATATTTTTTTAGATTTGATATACTTTATCTCGAAAGGAGGGAAGACAATGCAAATAGAAATAAGCATTGACGAAAAATATAAGATTCCTAAACTCATAATAAAAACAGACAAAATAACAGATGAGGTCAACGAGGTTATGAAGAAGCTTTCAGATGACTCCCCAAAGGTTATTACAGGTTTTAAGAACGATTGCGTAGAGGTTCTTGAGCCTGAGCATATTTACCGTTTTTACTCAGGACAAGGCAAGGTCTTTGCAGTAACAGATAATGGTGAGTATATAATAAGAACCCGACTTTATGAGATTGAAGAGCAAATGTGCTTACCAAAATTCGTAAGGGTATCAAACTCTGAAATAATCAATCTTAAAAAGGTTAAAAACTTTGACCTTAGCTTAGCAGGCACAATCTGTGTAAGGTTTTCTGATGGGTCTGACACTTATGTGTCAAGAAGATATGTATCAAAAATTAAAAAAATATTAGGTATATGAGGTGTTTTTTATGTTTAAAGAAGTTTTAAAAAGAAGTGTATTAAGTGAGTTAGGTGGTTTGTTTATTAGTCAACTTGTTGGTGTTATTATTTCGCTATGTATTGCTGATGGGAATTATTACCCTGTTGTTCCTTCACTTGTAGAACGAATGGGCAGTGAAATTGGTGCAGTTATATTCCAGACAATCTGCTCATTATTATATGGTGCTGTGTTTGGTGGAATGTCATTAATATGGGAGCTTGATAATTGGAGTATTTTAAAACAAACCGTAATTCACTTTTTAGTGGTTTCAATTGTTAGCTTGCCTATTGCTTATGTTACCGAGTGGATGGAACATTCTGTATCTGGTGCAATCATTTACTTTGTACTCTTTGCTGTTATTTATGTATTCATATGGTTTAGTCAATATATGGCAGTAAAAAAACGTATAAACGAAGTAAATAAAAAATTAAAAGAAACAACTTAAACTGTCGATATATCTAGCTTTTCTATCATTTTGCAGATTTATTATTCTACAGTAGATATGTATTGTAGTTTGCTTATGTTTATGTTTTTTGATACAAAACATAAATTAGGTAAGCACTTATCATTTGTACAGGTTCGTCTAAAATGGACAACAAAGGCTCTGGATAATATCTCTGAGAATGCTATAAAAGGTACAATTATCCTTTTTATCTATATAAATGCTTAAGTAAACACTTATCAAATTGATAGGTGTTTATTTTTATCTGTTTTATGGTAATAGTATTAGTCTTTAATAAGCCCTTGACAAATACTTTGCTTCAATATACCCTCTTGTTTAGCAACTAAACAAGAGGGTGATTATATTTGCTCACTGCTCTGCTATATTTTATTGCAAAGCTGGTAGGTACAAAAGGTTTCTGCAATTAAGCTGCAGGCTTAGAGGAGCTTGTTTAAGAATAGCTGTAGGAGTTTTAACCAAGATTGTATATATTCAACAAAAATAATCATATATTTATGGTAATTTTAGCTTATTTACAAGTGTCAAAAAAACGATAGAACTATTGTACATTTTTTCTATTTATTATTTGGTAATTATATTAATATACAAAAATTCCTGTAATTGCTATAATTACTATAGTGGTATTTGTATGATTAATTTTACGGATACAGCGATTATTTTCTTGAAAGAGAGGTTTTATAAGATGAATGAGAAATTCCGTTTCGGCAAGAAAGCACTTGCTGTTGCACTTACAGCTGCTATGGCTACCACAATGACAGCTGTTTCTGCTGCTTCAAGTGTTTCTGCTGTAACAAAAGCACCAGTAGCAAGCAAAGCTGCTACAACCACAGCTAAAAGTGGAGCAGATGCTTCTACTTTCTCTTGGGATAATGCAACAGTGTATTTCCTACTTACCGACCGTTTTTATAACGGAAACACAAGTAACGACAATTCTTATGGCAGAGGTCTAAATCAGAGTGGAGCTAAGGTGAACTATGACAACTACGCTGCTTTCCAGGGTGGTGACTTTGCAGGTATCACAAAGAAAATTAAAGATGGCTATTTTACAGACCTTGGTGTTAATGCAATCTGGATGTCAGCTCCATACGAGCAGATTCACGGCTACTGCGTAGGCTGTGACGGCAACAGCTTTGCTCACTATTCATACCACGGCTACTATGTTCTTGACTATACAGAAACAGACGCAAACTTTGGTACAAAGGCTGAATTTAAAGAGCTTGTAGACACAGCTCACGAGCATGGTATTCGTATTGTGCTTGATATCGTTATGAACCACTCAGGCTATAATACACTAAAGGATATGAGCGAGTATAACTTTGGTGAGGTTAAGAGTGGTTGGGAGAACTACTATTACTCTCACAGCAACATTAACAATGGTGATTATCATAGTTATATCAACTATAACGCAAGTGCTTCAGTTTGGGGCAACTGGTGGGGCTCTGACTGGATAAGATGTGGTCTGCCTGGTTACACAGAAGGCAGTGGCGACATTGAGGGTTCACTTGCAGGTTTGCCAGACTTTAAAACAGGTGTTCAAAGTCAGGTAACAATACCAAATATTCTGAAAACAAAGTGGACAAAAGAAGGAACATACAATGCAAAGGTTGCTAAGTATGGCACATCAAATACAGTAACAGGTTATCTTTCTGATTGGCTTGCTGAGTGGGTTCGTGAATATGGTGTAGACGGTTTCCGTTGTGACACTGCTAAGCACATACCAGTAGCAGAGTGGAAAATTCTGAAAGATAAGTGTGTAGATGCTCTAAAGGATTGGAAATCAGCTAACCCTAGCAAGGCTCTTGACGACGAAGAGTTCTGGATGACAGGTGAGTGCTTCGGCCACAAAGCTGAAAAGAGCTACTACTATACACAGGGTGGCTTCGACTCAATGATCAACTTCGAGTTTGCTCCTGCTGTTAACAGCAGTAACATTCCACAGGCTGGTTCAGTTGAAAGTGTATACAGCAGATATGCTAACTCAATCAACAATGACCCAGACTTTAACGTACTAAGCTATATTGCTTCTCACGATACAACACTTGCTAGAGGTGACAGAAAGTACGCTGGTTCATTCTTGCTGATGATTCCTGGTGGTGTACAGATTTACTACGGTGATGAAACAAACAGACCACTTATCAACAGCAACTTTGCTAATGTTGACCCAGGTGCTGGTCACCAGTTCAGAAGCTTTATGAACTGGAACAACACAGATGCTGCTGTTCTTGCTCATTGGCAGAAGGTTGGTTCATTCCGTAACAAGCACGTTGCAGTAGGTGCTGGTCAGCATCAGCAGATTTCAGGCTACAGCTCAAGCTCAGGCTATACATTCGCAAGAACATATGATGATGGCGAGGTTCAGGATTCAATCGTAGCTACACTATTTGCTCCTGCAAACACAAATCTACCAGTAAATGTATCTTCTGTATGGTCAGACGGTACAGTTGTAACAAACGCTTACGACGGCACAACAGCAACTGTTTCTGGTGGTAAGGTATCATTCAACACAGGTGCTAATGGCACAATCCTGATTGAGGGCCCACAGTCATCAGTTTCAGTTTCTCTAAAGAGCTCAACAGGCTCAAATTCATTCGAGGGTTCTTGTACTCTAACACTATCACTAAAGGGTGCTGATTATGCTACAGTATCAGTTGATGGTGGTGCACCATTCAAATTAACTCACGGTGGCACATTCACAATTGGTCAAAATACAATTGAGGGTGGTCAGGTTAATGTACAGGTAACAGCTTCTAATGCAGAAGACACAGTTACAAAAACATTTACTTATAACAAAAAAGACCCTAACGCTACAGTAAATATTTACTTCGACAATACAGCGTATAAGTGGTCACAGGTTAACGCTTATATCTATGACGAGAGTGGTTCAAGCGTAGTTTCAAACTCTGCATGGCCTGGACAGGCTATGACATATAATTCTTCTTTAGGCTTATATGAGATTGAGGTTCCAGAAAAGCTATGGGGTAGCGAAGCAAGAGTAATTTTTGCAGAGAGTGCTTCATCAGCAAACAGATATCCAGCAGATATGCAACCAGGTCTACAGATTTCAGGTGAATCACACAAATTCTCATCTGGCAACAACTGGGAGGTTTGGAAGCCTGTTGTTCCTACAAACCCACCAACAAATCCACCAACAAACCCACCAACACAGCCAACAGAAAATCCATACACAACAGTTTATTTAGGTGATGTAGATGGTGATGGTCAAATTACACTAGTAGATACACTTATGGTGCAGAAGGCTATCCTAGGTGGTATTACTCTATCAAAAACACAGCTACTAACAGCTGACGTTGATGCAAGTAAGTCTATAACAGTAACTGATGTAATTATCCTTATGAGACATCAGGTTGGTTATCAGAATACATATGGTTTAGCAACTTACAAGCAGATTCTAACTGACACTGTTGTAAGGGTATAATCTTTAAGGTTGTATTCAGCTTAAAGCATAAGCTAAACAGTTATAAAACAATTTAAGTTTATGTTCAGTAAAAAATGAATATAAAAACATAAATCTAAAAGGCTATCACATAAGCAATTGCTCTTGTGATAGCCTTAATTTTAGGTTCAATTTCAATATTCGTTGTAATACTAAACACTATTAAAAATAGACTTTCTTTTACAGAATATTTTGTACTGTGTTTCGTACTTAGTTTTGCGAAGTAAAAGTATTGCTGTGGGTCGGTATTCGTTTGGCACAAAATCTGTTTAGCATAAATGAAAATATCTGATGATAGTAAAAGTGTAAAGTTTGGGTTCTCTTGATATACTTGCGAAAGAAAATATTTTTTACAGATATATTTAACGGGTTGACTTGTTACTCTGTGATAACAACGTAAAATAAATTATCATTGAGTGTTTTACATAGTCGCTGGAACGTTCTGTAGATGAGTTGTTAGTTACTTTATAGTATGTGAAATGTTTATGTTTTTATCTGGGTTAAAGTCGTATAAACAAGGTAAATAAAAAGCAAAAGTGAAAATCTGATAAGATTAATATATAATTATTCTACAATTATTTACTTAAAAGCTTTAATTGAGTTTAGAGTATATAGTTTACCAAAAAAACTAAAAAATCCCGATTTTATGCGAATGCTACGGTAAGTAGCATTCGTTTTTTGCTTTTGTAAACAGATGTTGGTGGTGCTACCAGTGATTTTTGCGTAAGATGATATTGTCAAAACGAAATAACACAAGTTAAATCAAGTGATTCAAAACAAACACACGGAGGTTTTACTATGAGAGAAAAAAAGAATATTATCATCGAAGCCAAAAAGCTTAAAAAGAGCTTCCCTACAGGAGATACAGAACAGACAATTTTTGAAAATCTTGACCTTAAAATATACAAGGGCGACTTCACAATAATTATGGGTTCATCGGGTGCTGGTAAATCTACCCTGATGTATTCGCTTTCAGGAATGGATAGACCAACAGCTGGTGAGGTTGTTTTTAACCGAAAGTCTATTACTACTTTAAATGATGATAAGCTGGCAGTTTTCAGAAGAAAAAATTGTGGCTTTGTTTTTCAGCAGATTTATCTGCTTGACAAGATGAGTCTTATGGATAATGTGCTTACAGCAAGTGCCTTGTCTGGTGAGAGTAAGAAGGAGTCAATAAAGCGTTCAAAGGAGCTTTTTGAGCTTGTAAATATTCCAGAGATAACACGTAAAAAATTCCCTTCACAGGTGTCAGGAGGTGAGGCTCAGCGAGCAGGTATTGTAAGAGCTGTAATAAACAAGCCAGAGGTTCTTTTTGCAGATGAACCAACAGGTGCATTAAACTCGAACAACTCAACAGCAGTGCTAGATGTATTTACTAAGCTGCACAGTGAAGGACAGAGTATTATAATGGTAACTCACGATAAAAAAACAGCACTCAGAGGAAATCGAGTGTTATATGTAAGAGATGGTAAAATTTATGGTGAATGTGACCTTGGGCTGTACACTGAAGATAACCAAGAAAGAGAAACACACCTTAATAGCTTTTTAACTGAGATGGGATGGTAATATGAGTAAGATATTAAATCAGATTTTATATAACCTCAAAAAGGATAAATCCTCTTTTATATCCTTTGGAATAATCATAATGATAACAGCGTTGATTTTAAACTGTGCTGTAGTTTTGATGTTGCAGGTAGATACAGCGTATGATGAAAAGCTTGTTAAGCTTAATACTGCATCGGTAAATGTAGTTGTTCCAGAAATTCAAAGTACTAAAGAGCTTGAAAAAACTATAAGCGATATTAATAGTGTAGAAAAGACAGAAAGTCACAGGGCTGTTTTCTCAGAGGCTACAGTTAAGGATTTTAATGGTACTGACTTTTCAATGAATACTATATTTTATAATATTGACCATAGCCGTACACTAAACAGCTTTGAGCTTGTGTCAGAAACTGAAAAAATAGTTGACAACCCAATATATATTCCTCTTTATGTTGCTAAGTTTGGTGGCTTTGAGTTGAACGATCAAATAATCTATGTAATAGATGGTAAGCAGCATAGCTTTACTGTAGCAGGAATTATTGAAGAAATGCAGTACGGAAACTATGGCTCATCTCTTTTGTGTGCATACTTGCCAGAAAAGGAATTTGAAAAGCTATCAGATATCTATAACGACAAAGCAGTTGTTGAATATTCAATGACCATTGATAGCAACACAAACCTTGATAATGTAAAAGAGAACGTTAGTAAAAAACTTGAAAATAAAGGTGTGATGATGATTTCGAGCCTAGACAGCGAAAGCGTAAAGGGTGCACGTACAATGGTTTGCGATTTGTTGATTCTGATTCTGATTGCATTTGCAATTATCATACTTGCAGTAAGCGTATTTTTGAGTAATTTCAGAGTTAAAAATGCTATCGAGTCAGAAATAGTCAATATGAGTGTGCTTAAAGCTTTGGGCTATACAAGTAGTCAGATTGTAGCTGGTATTACTATTCCTTATGCGTTTGTTTCATTAATTTTTGCAATGCTTGGTGCTGGTTTGTCTTACTTGCTATTGCCAGTGCTTTCAACAGTACTTACAGTACAGTCGGGCTTTTCGTTTGGTATCAGCTTTGAATTACTAAGCTTTGCAGGTGTGTCAATTGTTCTTGCGTGTGTGGTTGTATTTTTTACATTTGTATCAGCAATAAAAATCAAGAAGACACATCCTATTGATGGTTTAAGAGGTAATTTATGCTCTATGCAGAGCAAGAAGAATTATTTTCCACTAGAACAAACCAAGGGTAGCACTCAAGCTTTGCTTGTATTAAAGCAGATTTTCGCTTGCAAAAAGCAGAATATAATGCTTTTTTTAGTTTCTTTTATGCTAACTGTGCTAATAGCCTTTTCTAGTACACTTTTCTACAATGTAGCTATAAAGCCAGATAACTTTATGTCAGCTTTGTCAGATGAGGTTCCAGATGTTATCATTGTTCCACAGAATAAAAGCGATAATGAGCTTTTAGCTGTACTAAATGACGATGATCAGGTAGAAAAAGCATTGAAATATATGCCGGGTAGTGTTAAAATAAAAGATAAGACAGTTACTTCCTTTGCCTGTGAGGATTTCTCTAGGGTGAGAAATGATGTGTGCTATGTTGGCAAAAATCCAGAAAAAGCAGATGAAATAGCTTTGGGTAGTGCTTTTGAGACTGAATATAAAATTGGAGATATAGTCAACGTAAAGCTTAACGATATTGCAAAGAGCTTTAAGGTAACAGGCTTTGTACAAAGCGTAAACCTACAGGGTGAGCTTTGCGAGCTTAGTCTGAATGGTTATAGCAGTCTTTGTGAAGATGAGGTTACACCCTCTGTTTATGTGTACTTAAACAACTCAGCCAACGCAGAAAAGCTTGCTCAGAAATACAAAAGCGAATATTCAGAAATTGTAGCTGATACAGTAAATTCCTATAAGCTACAGCAAGAAGCTCAGAATATCTATATGAGCATAACAGTTATACTTGTAGCTGTGATTTTTGTAGTGACAATTCTTATTGTGCTTTTCATTCTATATATAGTAATCAAGTCATTACTAGTGAAAAGAAGAAATGAATTAGGTATATACAAAGCAATGGGTTACACAAGCTCACAGCTGATTTTACAAACAACAGGTTCATTTATGCCTGTGTCAATTATAGCAATTGTGCTTTCAACTGCTATGGCACTATTTTATATGCCTTGCATCTATCAATTAATATTCGAGGCGTTAGGAGTTATGAAAAACAACATTGAAATTTCTTTTGGATTTTTAATGCTGTTTGCAGCAGCTCAGATTATTATTAACATAATTATAAGTATAATTTTATGTATGCCAATAAGAAAAATTTCAGCATACGCACTAATTAAGGAATAAGGAAAGGTGACTAAAATGGATTTTGGTGATAAATTAAAGCAGTACAGATTAAATGAGGGACTTTCTCAGGAGCAGTTAGCAGAGAAAATCGGAGTTTCACGTCAGGCAATAACAAAGTGGGAGACTAAACGTGGTCTTCCAGATGTAGAAAATATGATTATCCTTGCAGAGATTTTTAAGCTTACACTCGACGAGCTTGTGCTTGAGGAGGTAAAAAAGCAAGAGGAAAAGCCAGTTGTTTTCGAGAGCGAAACAGTTTATGATATCGACACACAAAAGCACTTTGATGTAAATTTAGGTGGAGCAAGAAGAATTACCCTGAAAACTGGTGTTGATGAAAAAATTCACATCAGACTTTCCTCAGAAACTCTTTCAGATATTGCTTCTCTTTTCAAGGT
>JAXJJE010000064.1:0-1266 GCA_036298405.1 Acutalibacteraceae bacterium | reverse complement strand
TTTGGCATTGATGAAATTCAGGCTGAATATGTGGCTGAAATAAAGCTTCGTCACCTTAACCGTGAGTATATTCTTAAGCGTACAGAGGAAATAGAAAATCTTGAAAAGGATATAGCCACACTTGAGGGTATTCTTGCAAGCAAGGCTAAGATTAAGAAGATAATCGTAAAAGAGCTTACAGAGGTTGGAAAAAAGTATGGTCAGCCACGAAAGAGTATTCTTATCTATGCTGATGAAATTCAGGTTGCAGACGATGAGGACGATACTCCTGACTATCCTGTTAGCGTATTCTTTACAAAAGAGGGCTACTTTAAGAAGATTACACCACAGTCACTGCGTATGAACAGCGAGCAAAAGCTGAAAGAGGGTGACAGCGTTATCTTTAGTGCCGAAACCACAAATAATGGCTCAGATTTAATCTTCTTTACCGACAAGGCACAGGCATATAAGGCTAAGGTAAGCGACTTTAAGGAGCTTAAGGCAAGTGCTTTAGGCGACTATGTACCAGCAAAGCTTGGCATGGCAGAGGATGAAAGGGCTGTGTTTATGGTGCTTACAAAGGATTATTCCGGCACTATGATATTCGCCTTTGAAAATGGTAAAATCGCAAAGGTTCCACTATCTGCCTACGAAACAAAAACAAACCGTAAAAAGCTTACTGGTGCATACAGCGACAAAGCTCCTCTTGCCGAGATTCTGTATCTGCAAAACGACTGCGAGCTTGTGCTTACATCTAGCCAGGGCAAGGTGCTGTTGTTCCATACTGGTGCAATTTCAGAGAAAAGCTCCCGAGCTACAATCGGCGTAAATGTGCTTACAGTTAAAAAGGGTCACAGACTTATTTCTGCTGTAATATACGAGGAAGGCTCACTTGCTAAGCCAAACAGATACCGTACAAAAACATTGCCAGCAGCAGGCTCTACACTGTCAGCAGAGGACAAAGCCGAGCAGCTAAGCTTGATATAAAATAAATTTATACTATTTCTGTTCTAAACAGTGGATAAGATTTTCGAATAGATTTTTTATCTGACGAATAGCGTACCACAGCAAGGCTGACACCTATTAAGGACAGGCTATGAAGTCAGGTGAAAAATATGCCGAAAAGATATCCACCTGCTAGAACTGAAATAGTATTAATACAAATAAAAAACAAACTGCAACCAAGCCGATTAATAGCTTGGTTGCAGTTTTCGTTTTATGGTATCTTTTGATAAATCGGAATTTGCAGGGGAGTTACGCACAAATCAAACTTAAAAGTTTTGATTA
>JAXJJE010000063.1:0-1577 GCA_036298405.1 Acutalibacteraceae bacterium | reverse complement strand
TCTCCAGAAGTTCAAATCGCACTTCTAACAAAAAGAATTAACGATTTAACTGAGCATCTAAAGACTCATAAGAAGGACCACCACTCAAGAAGAGGTCTACTTAAGATGGTAGGTCAGAGAAGAAATCTTCTTAACTACCTAACTAAGGTTGACATTGAGAGATACCGTTCAATCATCGCAAGACTAGGTATCCGTAAATAATTGCTTAATACAGGGCAGACAGCTTACAAACAAGGCAGTCTGCCCTTATAGTCATTTTTAAATAAAACTAAAATAACACAAAAAGCCCAAAGGGCGTTTATATATATTTGCAGCTGCTCTACTTGGTTAGCAGTAAAACGACCGTTTATTTATATGTAAGCAGTGGTTTTATTGCTAAGTGGTACGAGCCTGTAAAAATAAATTTTTATAGGAGAATAGATTATGTTTGAGAATTTCAGAGTTTTTGAAACAGAGTTTGCAGGCAGACCTTTGGTTGTAGAAACAGGTAAGATTGCACAGCTTGCAAATGGTTCTTGTTTAGTTCGCTATGGCGAAACAGTAGTAAATGTAGCAGTAACTGGTGCTGCAAAGCCAAGAGAGGGTATCGACTTTTTCCCACTGTCAGTAGATTTTGAGGAGAAAATGTACGCTGTTGGTAAAATTCCTGGCTCTTACCTAAAGAGAGAGGGCAGACCATCTGATAAGGCTGTTCTTGTGTCAAGAGTTATCGACAGACCAATCCGTCCACTATTCCCTAAGGATATGAGAAACGATGTTTCTGTTGTATGTACAGTTATGAGCGTAGACCCAGACTGCTCACCAGAGATTACAGCAATGGTTGGTACATCTATTGCACTTTCTATTTCAGATATTCCTTGGAATGGCCCAATTTCAGGTGTTTCTGTAGGCTTAGTTGACGGCAAGTTTGTTATCAACCCAACACAGGAAGAAAGAGCTAAGTCAAGAATGGCTGTAACAGTTGCTTCTACAGACAGCAGAATTGCTATGATTGAAGCAGGTGCTGATATGGTATCTGACGAGGATATGTATGAGGGTATTATGGCTGGCCATACTGCTAACCAGCAGATTATCGAGTTTATTAAGGGTATCCAGAACGAAATCGGTAAAGAGAAGTTCAGCTACCCAAGCAACGAGCCAGACCACGAGATGTTCGAGAGTATCTTCAACTTTGTTGAGGAGGACCTAAAGGTTGCTCTTGATACAGACGATAAAACAGTAAGAGACGCAAGATTAATTCCTATATACGAGGCTGTACACGCAAAGTTTGACGAAATCTACCCAGAGCAAGAGGCTAAGATTGACGAGTGTATGTACAAGTCACAGAAGACAGTTGTTCGTCGTTGGTTACTAGACGAGCAGAAGAGAGTTGACGGCAGAGGTATGGATGATATCCGTCCACTAGCTTCTGAGGTTAGCCTGCTACCAAGGGTACACGGTTCTGGTCTGTTCACAAGAGGTCAGACACAGGTTCTTACAATTGCAACACTTGGCCCAGTAAGCGACCAGCAGATTCTTGATGGTATTGATGACGAAGAAACAAAGAGATATATGCACCACTACAACTTCCCATCATA
>JAXJJE010000062.1:0-8055 GCA_036298405.1 Acutalibacteraceae bacterium | reverse complement strand
GTAGCAGAATTTTTACAGAATCATCCAAAGGTTGCTTATGTAAATTACCCTGGTCTACCAGGTGATAAATATTACGAGATAGCTCAAAAGTATTTGCCAAACGGTGGCTGTGGTGTAGTATCCTTTGGTTTAAAGGGGGGCAGAGCTGCTGCTGAGGTATTTATGAAAAACCTAAAGCTTGCTGCTATCGAAACTCACGTAGCAGACGCAAGAACCTGCTGTTTAAACCCTGCAACATCTACTCATCGTCAAATGACAGACGAACAGCTAAAAGCAGCAGGTGTACCTGCTGAGCTAGTGCGTATGTCTTGTGGTATTGAAGATAAGGCAGACCTTATTGCAGACCTTGCTCAGGCACTTGATAAAATTGAAGAATAATTAAACAAACGCAACCCCTGCTCTGGCTGAATTTCAGCTGGTGCAGGGGTTGTTTTACTATATTTTATCAGCTTTCACAATAATTTTCAAATCGGTTTTATGCACAATAGCTGTAGAATAAAAAATTTATAAAATTTTAGAAAAAGGTATTGACTAGTTATTACTATTGTGATATTATCATTACAGAAATAACAAACAAGATTTTAAACAAAATCAAAGGAGCTGATGAAGTATGAATTCAGAAAAAGCTTTTTTAGATAGCTATAATATAGAAAGCTACGACCGACCATCGGTTGCTACCGATATTGTCGCTTTTACTATAAGCTCAAAAAATACCGAAAGCTTTCGTAAAGACCCAGACATTAAGCTGTCGGTTTTGCTTATCGAAAGAGCAGAATACCCATTCAAGGGTGCGTGGGCTTTACCTGGTGGATTTGTAAGAATGTACGAAACTGTAGAGCAATCTGCACTAAGAGAGATAGTGGAAGAAACAGGAGTAAACCCAGATACACTTGTACACACTGGTGTTTTCAGCGAAATAAACCGTGACCCACGAGGCAGAGTGATTTCTAACGCTTTTACCTGTATTTTCAACAGTCAACCAACACCCATTGCAGGCTCAGACGCAAAAAGTGCCTTGTGGTTTGATGTAAGCTTTAAACAGCTTGATGAAACCAGATACACTTTAGAGCTTACAAACGAAGATAAAAGCTTGGTGGTAAATATAACACAAACAAAATCACCACTTGGTATAAAACAGCTAGTGGTAGACAGCAATGTGCTTGCCTTTGACCACGCACAGATTATTTTTACAGCGTTAAAAGCCTTGAAAAGCAAAGCAATAAGGTTCGAGCTTATTTTCGACTTTTTGCCAGAGGAATTTACACTAGCTGGCTTACAGAAAATTCATCAAACAATAACAGATACTTCAACATCACCAGCAAACTTCAGACGAAAGGTTCTGGATTATGTGGAAGAAACAGGGAATTCAACACAGGGTGCAGGTCATCGTCCTGCTATGCTTTATAGAAAGAGGGTACGAATTTAAAATGAAGCTGAACGCACAGCAAGCTTATTCGTTATTGATAGATGGTTTACAATCACCAGAAAAAATCCAGTATGTTACACATTGCAGATATGTTGGTGATTTAGCTGGAATGATTGCAAAACAGCTTGGACTTGACGCTGAATATGCAACGGTTTTAGGTTATTTACACGACATAGGCAGAAAAACAGAGCCAGATAATCACATTTACGCAGGCTATGAGTATTTAATGGAAAACGGTTATGAGGAATATGCTCATATATGCCTTACACATTCATTTTTGAACAACGATATAGAATGTATCTGTGGTTGCTTTCTTGAGCCAGAAAGCAGAGGCTACAGCAAGGTTAAGGAGTTTGTGCAGTCATATGAATATACTATCTATGATAAAATCATTCAAACCTGCGACCTTCTTTGCTTACATACAGGTGGAACAACTCTAGAGGATAGAATAGCCGACATAGAATCACGCAAGGGCACACATTATAAATCACAATATCATAAAGAAACAGCCACAGCACAAAAGCAAGAAATAGAAGAAAAGTTAGGACATTCTATCTATGATTTTTATGATAAGCTAATTTTAGGTTAAAATAATTAGAAAGGGATTTGGGGTATGAAAAACTTTTTAATAGTTGTTGATATGCAAAAGGATTTTGTAGACGGTGCGTTAGGCTCTGATGAAGCTATAAAAATAGTGCCGGCAGTTGTTGAAAAAATCAAAGGCTTTGACGGAGAAATTTTTGCAACCTTCGACACTCATTTTGAAGATTATATGCAAACAGCAGAGGGTAAAAAATTACCTGTACCACACTGCATAAAGGGTACAGATGGTTGGAAGCTGGATAAAAATGTAGAATCAGCACTTGATGAAAAATCCTACACAGCTGTAGAAAAGCTTACATTTGGCTCGGTAGATTTGCCAAGACTAATAGAAGAAAAAGCAAACGGCGAGAAATTTACAATTGAACTTATAGGACTTTGCACAGATATTTGCGTTGTAAGCAATGCACTTGTGCTAAAGGCTAACTTCCCAGAGGTTGAAATAACAGTAGATAAAGCCTGCTGTGCAGGAGTTACCATAGAAAGCCACAATTCAGCACTTGCTACAATGAGTAGCTGTCAGATAAATGTAAGATAACCAAATAAAAAAATTAAAGTAAAGGTGATATGTTATGAAGTTTAATGCAGAAAAGGTTAAAAATGATTGTGTACAGTGGATAAGAGATTTTTTTGAGCAGAACGGCAAGGGCTGTAACGCAGTAGTTGGTATATCTGGTGGTAAAGATAGCTCTATAGTTGCAGCGTTGTGTGTAGAGGCTCTTGGTAAAGACCGTGTTATAGGTGTGCTAATGCCTTATGGCGAACAGCACGATATTGATATGGCTCAGCTTTTGGTTGATACACTAGGTATTAAGCATTATGTAGTGAATATTAAGGAGTCTGTAGATGCATTAAAAAGCAGTATTCCATTTGAGCTTTCACATCAAAGTATTGTTAATTTAATGCCACGAATCCGTATGTCAACTCTATATGCAGTATCTCAAAGTCATAACGGTAGAGTTGCTAACACCTGTAATTTGTCAGAGGATTGGGTTGGATATTCAACACGCTATGGTGATTCTGTGGGTGACTTCTCCCCTTGCTCACATCTTACAGTACAAGAGATGAAGCAGATAGGAAGAATTCTTAACCTGCCAGATGTTTTGGTTGATAAGGTTCCTATAGACGGCTTGTGTGGCAAAACAGACGAGGATAATCTTGGCTTTACCTATGCCGAGCTTGACAGATATATTCGTGAGGGCGTAATCGAGGATGAAGCTAAAAAAGAAAGAATCGACCGTTTGCACAAGATGAATTTATTTAAGCTTGAGGTTATGCCATCATTTAAGCCACAGCTTTAAGCTGATTTGAGGTGACACTATGAACACAAAGCCATATAAGCTTGGAATTATAGTAGGTAGATTCCAGACCTTCCACGCAGGACACGAAGAAATTATAAGAAAAGCAATTGCTGTTTGTGAACAGGTGGGTATTTTTGTAGGCTCATCACAAGAAAGTGGCACAGCTAAAAATCCTTTTTCTTACGAAATGCGAGAGAGCATTCTTAAAAAGGTTTTTGGCAACGAGGTTAACATCTACCCTTTGCCCGACATTGGAGTTGGTAACAATTCTAAATGGGGTGACTATGTGCTGGAAAATGTGTATAACAAATTTGGCAAAACACCAGACTTAATTATTTCGGGCAAAGAGGAACGCAGAATAAGCTGGCTGGACAGTGACGAAGGCAAAAGGGTTGCCGAGCTGTATATAGCCAAAACTATAGAGGTATCTGCTACTCAAATGCGTGACTACCTTATAAATGGCGAGCTTGAACAATGGAAAAAGTACACCAACCCAAATTTATGGGACAAATACGACACACTAAGAGATATAGTTATCAGCTGTAAGGATAATTCAGAAACAGCTAGTATGTAATAGAATAGTATTTTAAACAGCTAGAGAAAGGACATAAACAAAAATGAAATTAGAGCCTATTATAAATTCTTTGTTAGACACAGATTTATATAAATTCAATATGGATCAGGTTATTTTCCACAAGCATACCGACCTATGTGGGCAATATTACTTTAAATGCCGTAATAAGGACGTAGTTTTTACTAAAGAAATGGCAGACGAAATAAGTGCACAGGTTGACCATTTGTGCACACTAAGATTTACTAAGCAAGAGCTTGATTATCTTCGCTCAATCCGTTTTATAAAGAATGACTATGTAGAATTTTTAAGATTATGGCACCCAATAAGAGATTATGTAACTGTGTCATTGTCTGACAATGGCGAGCTTAATATTCTTGTTGATGGACCTTTATTCTCTGCAATGCAGTTCGAGATATATTTGCTGGAGATTGTAAACGAGGTTTATTTCAGAATGTCTTATGACTATGAGACACTAAGAAAATCAGCAGAGGAAAAGCTTGATAAAAAGATAAAGGCATTAAACGACGGTACCTACACCTTTAAGTTTGCAGAGTTTGGTTGCAGAAGAAGATTGTCACGAGAGTGGCAGGAGGTTGTTGTAAAACGCCTTACAAACGAAACTAAGCTATGCGTTGGTACATCAAATGTTTATCTAGCTATGAAGTATAATATAACTCCTATAGGTACATATGCTCACGAGTTTGTGCAGATGTATCAGGGTATAGATTCAATACCACTAGCCTACAGCAACCATTTTGCTATGCAGGACTGGTACGACGAATACCAAGGTGACAACGGTACAGCACTTACCGATACTGTTACAACTGACCTATTCTTAATGGATTTTAACCGTTCAATGGTTAACAACTACACAGGTGTACGTCACGATAGTGGTGACCCATTTGCATGGGGAGAAAAAATGATTGCCCACTACAAAAGCTATGGTGTAGACCCAAGAACAAAGCTATTGCTATTTAGTGACGGACTAGACTTTGACAGAGCACAGGCACTATATGACTATTTTGACGGAAGAGCAAAGGTTTCGTTCGGTATTGGCACATTCTGCTCTAACGACACCTCTGAAAAGCCACTTAATATCGTAATAAAGCTACAATATGTAAATGGCAGACCAGTAGCAAAGCTGTCTGACATACCATCAAAGGCAATGTGCCAGGACGAGCCGTATTTAGACTATCTAAAACGCTCAGTAGAGTTCAGACTGCAAAGAGAAAAGAGTAATAACTAATTGTTAAAATAAATCGTTTGCTTATAATAATTCGTACAGAGGATTAAAACTATGAAAAAATTATTTCAGGCAATCCGTAAAAGTGAAATTGAGGTTGTAAAACAGCTGATTCAGAAAAAAACAGAGCTGGTAAACTGTGTTGCAAAGCAACCCCCAAAAAAAGACGACGGTCAATCACCTTTACAGGTTGCATTAAAAACAGGTAATTCAGAAATTGCTGAATACCTTATAGAGGCAGGTGCAGATGTTAATTTTATCGAGGATGCTTCCTGCTGTAATTCGTGGAGAACACCTGTGCTGCATGATGCAATAAATAATGCAGTTATGAAAAGCAGATGGAACACAAACAGTGAATATATGGGTTTTAAGGTATACTCAACAGAGGAAGATGCCAGAAGAGCATACGCTATACTTGAGAAAATGCTTGATTTAGGTGCAGATGTTAATGCAGTTGATTCCTTTGGTAATTCAGCTATATGGAGGTTCTGTCTGCAAGCAAGTCAGATATTGCCTGCGTATGATTATATCAATCATTGTATGAGAAATGACAGAATTTTTACAGATGAACTAAGACAGGATTTATCAAAAATTTTAGATTTGTTGCTTAAAAACGGTGCAGACCTTTCATACGCAACACCGAGTACAAAGGCTGGTGTTTCAGAGTTTTACAAGGAAGGCCCTGTGTCTGAGCTTCTGACACAGGTTTGATAAAGAATAGTTAAGAATTTAAGATATCAGTATTAAAGGGGTTTTTATATGAGTTCTTCAGATAAGAAAAAGGCTGTGCAAATACTTGAAAATCGTGGAATAAAGAAGTTTTTTATAAACGAGATTAAAGGCTGGAAGAAGCTGGAGCTTTGCTGGCTAGCATTGGCTACAGCTGTTATTTTAGGACTTTCTATTTATTGGAAGGATAATATAGTTGGCATTATTTCAGCTCTTACTGGTGTATGGTGTGTTATTTTTACAGGCAAAGGAAAACGCTCGTCGTTTATATTCGGAACAATTAATGTATTGTTTTATGCGATTGTTGCATTTAACGCTAAGTATTACGGAGAGGTAATGCTTAACCTGCTTTACTACCTGCCAATGAATTTTGTCGGCTGGTTTATGTGGAAAAAGCATATGAATGCTGACACTGGAGAGGTTAAGAAAACACATCTGTCACTTAAAAAAGGAACTGTTCTGTATGCTTTAACTGCAGTAGCAATTTTCTTATATGGTACAGTACTAAGGTTTATGGGTGGAAAGCTTCCGTACATAGATAGTATGAGTACAACGGTATCTGTAACAGCACAGATTTTATCAGTCAGAAGATTAACCGAGCAATGGGTGCTTTGGATAATTGTAGATATTGTAACTATAATTATGTGGGGTATCAACTTTTCAAAGGGTGGCGAAAATATTTCAACGCTGGCAATGTGGAGTGTGTACCTGATTAACGCAATAATTATGTTCATCAAGTGGAATAAGGAGGCGAAAAAACCATGAGCTATGCAGTAGGAATGTACGGTGGTTCTTTTAATCCGTTACATATGGGGCATTTATCCTGTATAATACAGGCTGCAAATATGTGTAAGGAATTATATATAGTTCTTAGTGTGGGAGAAAATCGCAACGAGATTGACTATCGTGTGAGATATCGCTGGATTTACCAGCTTACAAAACATATAGGCAATGTTCAAATCCTGATATTAAGGGATAACGCAAACACCAAGCAGCAATATGGCAAAGATTACTGGAAGTCTGACGCTCAATATGTAAAGGAGCATATAGGCAAACCGATTGACATAGTTTTTTGTGGTAGTGATTACGATAAAAACAGTTTCTGGAATGTTTGCTATCCTGAAAGTGAGTTTTATGTATTCCAGAGAAACGATATAAGCTCTACAGAAATTCGCAAAAATCCTTATAAGCACTGGGATTGGCTGCCAGATATTGTAAAGACTTATTACAACAAAAGGGTTTTACTTGTTGGTGGTGAAAGCACTGGAAAATCAACGCTTACTATCAATCTTGCTAATTACTTCAATACAAATTTTATTGATGAGGCTGGCAGAGAAATTTCTGAACGCTCGGGTACAGATTTAATGATGATAACCGAGGATTTTACAGAAATCCTGCTACAGCATAAGCTGAATGAAATCAAAGCGATTGAGCATAGCAATAAGGTTTTATTTATTGACACAGATAGCCTGATTACTCAATTCTACATAAACTTTCTTGAAGATTCTGGAAAAGAGAAAAACATTGTACTATCAGACGCTATTGACGCTATAAATAATTACGATTTAATTCTTTTTATGGAGCCAGATGTTGCCTTTGTGCAGGACGGTGACAGAAGCACAGTAATACAGAATGACAGAAAGAAGTATTCTGAACAGATAAAAGACATTTTAAAGGCTCATTCAAAATCCTTTGTAGAGATAACAGGCGACTATCAACAAAGATTTTTAAAAGCTGTTGAAGAGGTAAATAAAATTTTGAATTCATAATTAATTTTTCAGCTACAGTCCTTTACACTTTGCTTAAAATTAGTAGTATAAATAAAAAAACGTGCTTCCTTGATTGGTGGCACGTTTTTTGTATGATTATATAGTTGTACTATGTGTTGAACTGGTCGTAAGGACTAGGTTTTGCTTCCATGCGTTCCCAATTTTCACTGACAGGTGCCAGTACGAAACATTTTCTTTGATTATTTGTTAATTCAAACATAGCTTAACCCCCTTTTTTACATTAATTATACCATAGTAGAAAATAAGTATAGCACAATTTAAAATATTTTACTAAACTTTTTCATTGCATATCGAAACAGTTTGAATTTTATTAAGTTTTAAGGAATAAAAAAGAACAGATGTAGTTTTGGTTACATCTGTTCTATGGTGGAGATGAGGGGAGTCGAACCCCT
>JAXJJE010000061.1:0-4168 GCA_036298405.1 Acutalibacteraceae bacterium | reverse complement strand
GATATGTTGTCTAAGATTGTCGATATGGACGAAAAGGTCCGTCTTCAAAATCTGCAAGCAGAACAGCGTAGAGCTGATTCTCTTAAAATGATTAATCAAAAGAAAGATGACATCTATAACGACTACATTAAACGTGCAAGAGAAAGAATAAAAAAGAATGAAACTGCCGAGCAGGCTGCGGCCAACAGAAAATGGCAGGAGCTTGAAGCAAAGCAAAAGCAATTCCTGATTAAGCTTGATGAGTCTTTCAGCAAAAACGGCGATAATTGGGTAAACGCAATTGTTGACAATGTAATTAATTCTTAATTTTATTTATTCATCTTGCTAAAAGGAGGGATAAGGGTGGCATTATCATACGCATCAAATGCCATTTTTTCAAAAGCAAGAGCTATGTATGGCCAACGCTTAAAGCCAACCGATTATGACAGGCTTTTAGCTTGTGATACAGTGCCCGAAATACTATCGTGCCTAAAGACATTCCCAAGGTATGCTCAGATAATGAGTAAGCTAAGCGAGCGAGATATACACCGAGTACAGCTTGAATCAGCCGTAAGGCAAAAGCTTTTTGAGGATTACGAGGCGTTATGTAGATATGAGATTACTGTGGGTGAGGACTTCTCGGATTATACAATAATGAAAGCAGAAATGGAACAGATTCTGCGATTTGTTACTATGCTAGAGGCAGGAACACCACATTTGTTTTATACAACATTGCCAAAGTATTTTTACAAGGTATCTTCAATTAATCTGTCAGAAATGTCAAAGTCAACTAATTACGATGAATTCCTAAAGGTACTTGGTAAATCCAAATATGCAAAGCTTCTTGCACCTTTTAAACCTAAAAAAGGAGAAAGCATAAACCTTGCTGCTATAGAAAATACTTTATTTAACTATATGTTTAAGCAGGTTTACGGTATTATTGACAAAACAAGTGGAGCTGAGAAGAAGGATTTAAAAAAGATGTTTGATGTTAATATTGATTTAAGAAACTTCTCAAGAATACTTCGCTTAAAAAAATACTATAAAATGGAACCTGACGAAATCAGAAAACAGCTTTTGCCGTTTGGCTCATTAAAAGAACGCCAGCTACAGGCAATGTGCAATGCAGAGGACGAAAAAGAGGTGTACTCTATTATGCAACAAACATCTGCAGGTAGAGTGCTATCAAAGATTGATATAAGCTCAAACTTTGAAATAACCCGAAAAGCCCTATACGAAGAAAGCTACAAAAGAATGTACTTCTCTGTAAATCCGTCAGTAGTATTGGTTGCATATTTCTCACTTGCAGAAACCGAAACCGATAATATTATCCATATTATAGAGGGTGTTCGTTATCATGTATCTGACGAAACCGTAAAAAAGCTATTAATATACAAATAAATTAAATATAAACCGAAAGGAGGAAGTGATATGTCCGTTTCTCCTATGAAAGTAATTGATATTATAGGTCTTAGAGAAGATTTAGATGAGGTTATCAAGGTTTTAGGTGATTCTCAGGCGTTTCAGCCAGAGCCTGTTTCTACCTTTTATCCAGAAACAGGTGCATTTGTAAATTCTACCGATGCTAACCCGTATTCTGAATTGCTTTTAGATTTTTACAATTCACTTTCATTCGCACAGGTAGAGCCGAAATTTCAGGATATTTCAGAATTCGAAGTTACTGATGACAAGCTTTTTGGATATTCAAAGGCTTTTGTTGAAGAAATGCAGAAATATTCTTCAAAGATTTCTGAAATAGAAACAGCTATTGAGAAGTGCGAAAAAAGCATAGAACAGACATCACATTTTGTAGACGTTGACCTTGAGATGAAACGAGTAAAGGCTTGTGAGTATATTAAGCCTTGCTTCGGTAGAATGCCACTGGAAAGCGTTGAGAAATTAAAAAACTATAAAAATAATCCTTATGTAACATTTTTTACAGCATCTGTAGATAAGGATTATTGTTGGGGTGTATATATGGCACCTATTGATAACGCAGAAGAGGTAGACCATATTTTTACAGGCTTATTCTTTGAAAGATTTGATATTTCTGATATTGAGGACACTCCAAAGGAGTATATAAAGCAAAAAACAGAAGAAAAGCTACAGCTTGCAGAAGGCTTAAAGACAGCCAAAGACGAGCTTACAGCATTTATAAACGATAATTTTAAAGAAGCAATGCTTTACTACACAAAGCTTGCTCAGCAAAGTGTATATCAAGAAATTCGAACTAATGTAATGTTTTATAAAGGTAATAAAAACAGCTTTGTGCTTTGTGGCTGGTTACCTGCTGATAAAGCAGAAAAAATAGAGAAGAAGCTTGATAAAATTAAAAGTGTAGAATGGCACGAAGATGACGCAGCTAATCATCTTGATAAGTCGCCACCAATAAAGCTAAAATATAACTGGCTTTCAAAGCCATATAAATTCTATGTAGAAATGTACGGTGTGCCAGCCTATAACGAAATAGACCCAAGTACATTTGTTGCAATAACATATACAATATTATTTGGTGCAATGTTTGGTGACTTTGGTCATGGTATAGTGCTTGCAATAGCAGGTGCTATAATGTATAAGCTAAAGGGTATGGCAGTAGGTAAGGTGCTTATACCATGTGGTATTATGGCATCGCTATTTGGTATACTGTTTGGTTCGGTATTTGGTTTTGAAGAAGCCTTTAATGGCTTTTATCAAACGGTATTCGGTCTTGAAGAAAAGCCAATTCACGTAATGGGCAGCGAGGGTATTATCACAATAATACTTGCATCAGTTGCAGTTGGTGTATTAATCGTTATACTGTGTATGTGCTTAAATATTTATACATCGTTTAAGCAAAAAAATATGGCAAAAGCACTGTTCGGGTCTAATGGCATAGCAGGACTTGTTTTATACGCTACAGTATGTGTAGGTGTTGCTTTGCTTTTAGTTATGAATATAAATATATTCAACCTTATTACAGTTCCACTTCTTATATTGTTGCCTTTAGTGCTTATATTCCTTGCAGAGCCTCTGGGCGACTTAGTTGAGGGTAAAAAGGATTGGAAGCCTGAAAGCTGGGGTGGATACTTCACACAGAATTTCTTCGAGATGTTCGAGGTAATCCTTTCTTACCTTTCAAATACAATGTCATTCCTACGAGTAGGTGCTTTTATAATGGTACATGCTGGTTTGATGATGGTTGTATTTATTCTTATTGAGCTTGTAGGTGGTCCAACAAGCGTAGTTGGTATAATTATATTGGTTGCTGGTAACCTGTTTGTAATTGCACTTGAGGGACTTTTGGTTTCAATCCAGACACTACGTCTAGAGTTCTATGAGATATTCAGTCGTTTCTACAGTGGCTCAGGTAGACCATACACACCAGCTTCTTTAGAAAATCATATTCTAAAAAATAAATAAAGCATATTATTTGTTTAATTAAAACGGAGGATTTTTATTATGGAATTTTCACTACTTTTATTACCAATTATCTTTATTATCGCATCAGCACTAGTAACTAAAAAGGCTGTAAGCCGTGGTGCAAAAAGAAAGAAGTCAGTAGCTTTACAGATTTTATCTTTTGCTGCAGTTTTAATTTGCTGTACAGTATTCCCACTAGTAGCAGGTGCTACAGGCTCACCAGAGGCTGCTGAGGCTGCCGCAACTGCTGTAGCAACACAAACTAATGGTCTTGGCTTGCTTGCTTGTGCATTATCTACAGGTGTTGCCTGCGTTGGTGCTGGTATTGCCGTAGCAGGTGCAGCTCCAGCAGCTATCGGTGCAACATCAGAAGACCCTAAGGCATTTGGTAAGGCTCTTATCTTCGTTGTACTTGGTGAAGGTGTTGCTATTTACGGTATGCTTATTTCAATTCTTATCTATACAAAGTGTTAATCTGTTAACATATAAAAAGACGGTGAGATTATGCGTTTTTACTTAATTAGTGATAATGTAGACACACAGCTTGGTATGCGTCTTGCTGGTATTGAGGGTGTAGTAGTACACGAAGAGCCAGAGGTAAGAAAAGCACTTGAAGAGGCTATGAACACAGAGGATATAGCTGTTGTGCTTATGACCGAGCGTTTGGTGTCACTTTGTCCCGAGCTTATATATGACCTAAAGCTAAACCGATCTCGTCCGCTAATAGTAGAAATTCCAGACAGACACGGTAACGGTCGTACAAAGGATTCTATTACACGCTATGTACAGG
>JAXJJE010000060.1:0-4288 GCA_036298405.1 Acutalibacteraceae bacterium | reverse complement strand
GGCTGACAAAAGCATTGAAATTACCGAAAGATTTGCAATACGCACACAGCTAGAGGTTCCAAAGGAAATAACAGGCGACCACGATTTTCACGGGGTTATTTAATCGTAAATTCATCACACAATAATATAATAAAAAAATCAAGAGCATATTCACCCTGTAAAGCTACGCTTTATCAACGGGTAAATATGCTCTTTTTCGTCTGATATGAATATATACTAATTAAGTGCTGTTTTTAAGGTTTCAAGATTTTCTGTCATCATAGAAATATAGCTTTCGCCATTATCAAATTGCTCCTTAGAAAGATTATGGCAAGAATAGAATGTACATACCCTTGTAGAGGTTTCAGCTGCGATTGTATCGGCTACCGAGCTATTGCTAAGCTCGATTTTTAAAATAACTGGTATATTGTTTTGCTTTACTATTTCAGTAAGCTTTGCAATATCTAATGCACTTGGTTCACTTTCTGATGAACAGCCAGGGAATGCTGCGTGGTATGTTAAGTCATACTCGTTTGTAAAATAAATAAGTGGAAATCTATCTCCAAAAACAAGCTCTCTGCGTTTAGATATAGAAGTAATATTTTTAAAATTTTCATCTAATTCGTTAAGCTTGTCACAGTATAGCTTAGTATTATTTTTGTAGTAGTCTGCGTTTTGGGTATCAGCCTTACATATTGCATTAGAGATAGCCTGTACCATTTTCTGTGCATTTACTGGTGAGGTCCATATATGCTCGTCAAATTCATGGCTATGCTTGCTGTTGTGTGTGTGCTCCTCTGCCTCTGTTTGACCCAAGCACTGCAATTCTACTGTATCTATCAGCTTTACCACTTGAATTTTGCTTGTGTCTATAGATTTTAATATATCATCAACCCAAGCGTCATTTTCTCCACCGATATACAAAAATACATCAGCCTCTTGAATACTTATTATATCCTGTGGAGTTGGCTCGTAGGTATGTGACTCTCCACCTGGTTGAATAAGCATTTTTAAATTCGCCTTATCCCCTACTATTTCTCTTGCAAAATCATATTGTGGGAATATTGTTGACACTATATTAATTTTTCCATTATCTACCTGCTGTGGTGCTGTACAGGCAGTAAGCAAAACTATGCTTATCATCAGCAGAGATATTAATAACATTGTTTTTTTACGCATATATTAAAGCCACCTTTTAAATTAATAACCCCACCATAGTATTTAACAAGCTATGGTGGGATAGTTTTATTTTTACTATACTAATCCAAAACAGATTTTCAATAGAATATTTGTTGCTTAAATAAAGATTAGTACTAAAATACACATTATTGAATTATTCGTCTTATTGTGTAATATCCGTCAATATTACGATCACGCATTACCATATAGCCTTCATCATAGGCATGTATTCTGCCACCATTACCATCATAAATAGCCACGTGACCAGGGTAACAAAGAATATCACCAGCCTGTGCCTCTTCTATTGACGGAACCTCGACACCTGCAAGATATAGGTCTGTTCTTACACCCCACAGATTTATACCAAAGCGTTCATAGATAGCACAAACAAATCCAGAGCAATCCACACCTGATGATAAATCTGTTCCTCCCCATACATAAGGTATTAAGCCTACATATCTTAATGCTTCTTCTAAAACTGAATTAGCTACCTGTGGGTTAACCGGCACATAAACATTTTGTGCTGACGCAGGTATGTGTGTTACTATCATCATTGTATTTTGAGCTGTTATTTCACAGGTGGCTGAAAGATATGTACCATCTGTTGTTGTGCAAATAACGTCACATACACCATCACCTACAACAGTTACATTACCCTGCTGGTCTACTCGTGCTACATTTTCATCTGTACTAATCCACCTTAAAGTCTGGTTTGTAGTATTAGCTGGTAAAATAGTCGGTGTAAGCAACACTGACTCTCTTTGTGGTCCATCAAAATCATAGCCTATGTAATCAAGTGTAAGCTCCTCTGCCTTAATCTGAGGCTCTACAGTAACAATACACTTTGCTGTTTTTCCGTTTGATGTTGTACAGGTAATTGTTGCTTCACCATCACCAACAGCTGTTACTAATCCATTTGTAACAGTTACAACTGACTCATCAGATGATATCCATTCTAATTTGGTGTCTGTTACCTTATCCTTAGGAGTAAGCTCAGCATTAAGCTTTAAAAGCTGACCTGTTGCTGTCATTTTATATTCAGCCTTATCAAGGCTTACAGCTGTTGCATATACTGGTGATGATACCTTTATTGCAATTGTGGCTGACTCGTTATTATCAACATTAACACAATTAATATTTACAGTACCCTGTGCAAGTGCTGTAACCACACCATTTGTATCTACTGTTGCCACAGCTTCATTATCACTGCTCCACACCAAATTAAGCTTATCTTTTTTTATACCCTCAGCAAGCTCTACAGAATATTTTGTGTCTACAGTTATTACTGCACTTTCTTTAGCGAGCTTTAGGGTTTGAATTGCTTTTTTTGCTGTATTTGGTTTTGTTGATTTTTCAACCCTTACACTTTGAACTGTGTTATTTTGTGATAATCTACCAGACATAGCTTCTTTTGGTATAATGCCACTGCTAACACAGTATGCACCTGCAGTAAATGAGGTTATTGTAACTGCTACCATAGTAAATGCCAAAGTAAGGGCTTTTTTATTTTTTTCACTTAGTTTCTTTAAAATACTCATACATAAACACCTTACATATATTAAATTAATCTACATCGGTAGATTATTATAGCACATTCAGTAATAAGTATCAATATTTTTTAAAAACTGTTAATTTTTTGTTTACATTACAGTAAATTTAGTGCAATATATTAGTTATTTTTACAATAATATATTTGTCATATCCTCTGGTAAGCTTGTAGAAACTGTGATTTCTTCGTGTGTTATGGGGTGTAAAAAGGTTATTGATTTACAGTGTAATGCTTGTCTGTTTATTTTGCTTAACGAACCACCATACATATCATCACCTGCAAGTGGATAGCCTATATGCGACATATGTACTCTTATCTGGTGTGTTCTGCCAGTTTCGAGTGTAAATTCAGTAAGAGTGTGATTATTTTTTATAAGCAGTGGCTTATAGTGTGTTATTGCTGTAACACCATCTGATGTACCTGCTGTACGCTGTATTGTATGCCCCGGTAAAAGTGAAATTTTTGCGTCTACAGTACCACTGCTTGGTATCTCTCCCTCACATATAGCAACATATTTTTTACTTACATTCTTAACTAAGTTAGAAGCTGCATAGCTATGCTTGGCAACCAGAACAAGTCCTGTTGTATCTCTGTCTATTCTATTTATCGCTCTGAATGAAAACGACTCGTTTTTATTATTCAGATAGAAAGCTACTGCGTTTGCAAGTGTATCATCAATATGACCATGCGTAGGATGCACCGGCATAAAGGCTGGCTTATTAAGTACTATTATATGGTCATCCTCATAGCTTATATCAAGTGGAATATCAACAGGCAATATTTGATTATCGTCCTGTGGCAAACGCACTGTTATTACATCTGCTGTATATACATTGTCTATAACCCTTAACAGCTCTCCATTTCTTGAAATACCCAGAGGCACTAATTTAAGAGCAGTTATAAGCCTTACAGAAATATTACAGTAATTACGTAAAAACCACTTAGCCTGCGTGTTGTTGTAACTGCTTGGTACAGTAAAATTTAAAACTACCTCTCTCATAGCTTTATCTTACTCCATTATAAATAATTAAAAACAGCAATAGCTCTGCAATAAAAATTGCTGGTATTCCAATCATAAATTGTGGTTTTTTTGTTTTATGATGAATTATATGCATTGTTATGTACATTCCTACTGCTCCACCTAATGCTGAAAGCAGAAACAGTGTTTTCTCGGTTATTCTCCATTTTTTATATACTGCTCGCACCTTATCAGTAATAGTTACAATTATTGCAATAACATTTATTATTATTAAATAAATGATTATAAAGGCTGTTATTGAAAAATCCATTGTCTTACTCCTTTTATAATTATTTTATTATTATAGCATAGTTTTTTGAAAATATAAAGCAAATTAAAGGTTAGGTATTAACTAACACTTATACTAAACACCTGATAAAAACCAACTTTAAATTTTGATTTGTGCTTACATCTATAATACTAAACAGCATTTAAAAGCTTATACTAATACCTAATTAAACACTAGACATCTTGTCGGCATAATTTACTCAGCACTTCGTCCTTCTTCTTGACAAGCGACAGCTTGCCTGCGTCGTCGTCCTCGTTCTGAGCAAATTCTGCTC